>NZ_JAAGPK010000021.1:0-78051 GCF_017104685.1 Burkholderia sp. Tr-20355
GGCGGCGTCGATGCGGGTGTCGATGTCGGCCAGCGCCGCGGCGGCCGCGTCGGGCGCGTTCAGGTCGAGCACGACCGTCGGCGGCACCGGCAGCCCGCGCGCGTCGAGCGCCGCGCGGAATGCCGCCTCGCGCACGCGCCGCGAGCTGACGCGCTCGAACGGCTGCACGACGAAATGGATCGCGTCGAAGCCGTGTTCGACCAGGTGCGCGAGCGCCATCTCGATCGCGTCGGCGTTGTCGAGGCCGATCAGGTCGGCCTCGAAGCCCTCGACCGTCCGGTCGACGAGCACGGCCGGGATCCCCGCGCCGCGCAACGGGCGCAGCACGTCCTCCTCCGCGCCGAGCGCGTTGACGATCAGCCCTTCGACCCGGTAGGTCGTGAGCAGCTGCAGGAAGCGCCGCTCCATCTCGACCTCGTTCGCCGCGTGACAGATGAGCGGCATGTAGCCGAGCGCATGGCACGCGGCCTCGACGCCCTGCAGCACTTCGACGGTGTAGGGATTGGTCAGGTCGGCCGCGAGCATGCCGAGCAGCCGGTTGCGGCCGCGCTTGAGCCCGCGCGCCATCTGGTTCGGCCGGTAGTTGAGCCGCGCGATCGCCGACTCGATCCGCTGGCGCAGATCGACGGACAGCACGTGGGTTTCGCCGTTCAGGTAGCGCGACACGCTGGTCTTGCCCGTGCCGGCCTCGCGCGCGACGTCGCTGATCGTCGCCGGACGCGTCGTGGAAGGTTGCGAATCGGTCACTGTCGTGCCTCGCGACGTACGATCCGCGCCGCTTCGTGAGCAGACGGACCTTTGTTGTTGGAAACGTAAGCCACCCGGCGGACTCCCCTGTCTGAGCGCTTCTGCGCCTGCGCCGGCCCCGTGTTTCGCGGTCGACCAGCGCCCGCCAGTCGCGTGCATCGGCAATCGGCCGCCCGGACCTGGCGCGGATCCCCGCCGCGCGACGCCACCGGCAGTGTAGCCGGCGCGTCGATGCAACGAGAGCGGGCGATCATAACGCAGCCGGCCCGCCCGCACCAAGACCCTCGACTCTAACCGTGCCCGCGCCGTCCCGGCCGGGTGCCGGCGGCGGCTCAGGCGTGCGCGAGCGCGTCCGGATTGACGAGATTCGTGCGCAGCGTGCCGGCCAGCGCGCCGACCAGGTTTTCCGCAGCGCAGCGCGCCATCGCGTGGCGCGTCTCGTGCGTCGCCGAGCCGATATGCGGCAGCGCGACGACGTTCTTCATCCGCAGCAGCGGCGAATCCGCCGGCAGCGGCTCCTGCTCGAACACGTCGAGCCCCGCCCCGCGGATCGTGCCCGCGCGCAGCGCGTCGATCAGCGCGGCCTCGTCGACGACGGGCCCGCGCGACGCGTTGATCAGGATCGCGCCGCGCTTCATCTTCGCGAATTCGGGTGCGCCGATCAGGTGGCGCGTCTCCGGCGACAGCGGCACCTGCACGCACACGAAATCCGACTGGGCGAGCAACGCGTCGAGCGTCACGCGCCGTGCGCCGTACTGCGTCTCGGCTTCCGCATGCGCGGAGCGGTTCGCGTACAGCACCTGCATCCGGAAGCCGAGCGCCGCGCGGCGCGCGACCGCGCCGCCGATCCGCCCGAGCCCGACGATGCCGAGCGTCTTGCCCTGCACGTCGGTCCCGTACAGGTCGGGGCCGATGCTGCGATGCCAATGCCCGGCCTTGACCCACTCGGCCAGTTCGACCACGCGCCGCGCGGACGCCAAGATCAGCGAGAACACCGTATCGGCGGTCGACTCGGTCAGCACGTCGGGCGTATGCGCAAGCACGATGCCGCGGCGCGTGAGATCGGCGACGTCGAAGTTGTCGTAGCCGACCGAGATCGTCGACCACGCCTTCAGCCGCGGGGCGCGATCGAGCATCTGCGGCGTGACCTTCAGGCTCGCGCCGATCGCGCCGTCCGCGTCGCCAAGTGCGGCGGCAAGCGCATCGGCGCCATCGGCCTGCACGACGTCCGCATGCTCGCGCAGGTACGCGAGGACGTCATCGGGCAGCGGCTTGTACGCGACGATACGGGGCTTCATGTTTCATTTTCCTTGCAGCGGCGCGGCGAGCGGATGCGCATCGCGCGCCTGGGGTTTGACGGACAGCGTGAGGATCACCGCGGCGACGAGCGCGGCGCTCATGAACGCATACGATGCGACGGGCGACCCGGTCGCACCGTTCAGGTAGCCGACGAAGTACGAGCCGACGAACGAGCCGAGCGCGCCCATGCTGTTGATCAGCGCCATCGCGCCGCCAGCGACGTTCTTCGGCAGCAGTTCCGGCACGATCGCGAAGAACGGGCCGTACGGCGCATACATCGCCGCGCCCGCGACGACCAGGAGCGCATACGAGATCCAGAAATGCGACGAGCCGAGCGCGTACGACGCGGCGAACGCGGCCGCGCCGATCAGCAGGAACGGCCACACGAAGCCGCGGCGCGAGCCGACCTTGTCGGAGGCCCACGAGGCGGCGAGCATCGCGATCGTCGCCGCCAGATACGGCAGCGCGGACAGCCAGCCGGTCGCGACCATCCCGAGCTCCGAACCGTTCTTGACGATCGACGGCAGCCACAGCACGAAGCCGTACACGCCGATGCTCCAGCAGAAATACTGTGCGCACAGCTTGATCACGGCCGGCGAGCGGAATGCCTCGCCGTAGTTGCGCACGGGCTTGATCGCCGCCTGCTCGGCCGCGAGCGCGGCGTCGAGGTCACGCTTTTCCTGTGCCGAGAGCCACGGCGAATCGGCCGGCTTGTCCTGCACGAGGAACCACCAGCACACGGCCCAGATGACGGCCGGCACGCCTTCGGCGATGAACATGTGGCGCCAGCCGAATTCATGCACGAGATAACCCGACACGATCGACATCCACAGCACCGTGACCGGGTTGCCGAGGATCAGGAACGTGTTCGCGCGCGAGCGCTCGTTCTTCGTGAACCAGTTGCTGATGTAGATCAGCATCGCCGGCATCACGGCCGCTTCGACGACACCGAGCACGAAGCGGATCGCCATCAGCGACGGGATGTTGCTGACCACGCCCGTGAGCGCCGCGCAGGCGCCCCACAGGATCAGGCTGACGAACACGAGCTTCTTCACGCTGCGGCGCTCCGCATAGATCGCGCCGGGGATCTGGAAGAAGAAGTAGCCGAGGAAGAACAGCGCGCCGATCAGCGACGACAGGCCCTTGCTCACCCCGAGGTCCTGGTTGATGCCGGCCGCCGCCGCGAACCCGTAGTTCGCGCGGTCGAGGTAAGCGAGGCTGTACGTGATGAACACGATCGGCATGATCGTCCACCAGCGTCGGGTTGCAAGATTGGCTGCCATGAGCGTGTCTCCGTATGTCGACCGGACTGGGTGCCTGGGCACCCGTCGGCCTGGAACAAAACTGCGTGTGCGTCGCACACGAAATGGATCCGCGGATTGTGCCGTGTCCGGCCTCTCATTGCGCGGTGACGGTTTCCTCTAAGCGATCGGTGCGATTGCTGACATTTTCGAGCCGGTCGAGGGCTTCACGCGTCGGCAACCCTTCCGAATCGCCGATCACCTGGATGGCGAGCGCGCCGATCCGGTTGCCGCGCGCGACGGCCTGCTCGACGCTGCGGCCTTCCAGCAACGCGCTGACCACGCCGACCGCGAAACCGTCGCCGGCGCCGACCGTGTCGACCACCCGTTCGACGCACTCGCCCACGACCGTGCCCTCGCGGCCGTCGGCCGTGCGGAAATACGCGCCTTCGGCGCCGAGCTTGATCACGACGCCGCGCGCACCCTGCGCGAGATAGAAGCCCGCGATGTCGGCCGGCGTGTCGTGCCCGGTGAGCTGCTGCCCTTCGGCGAGGCCCGGCAGCACCCAGTCGGCGAGCGTCGCGAGCGCATTCAGCGTTTTCGCCATCACGTCGGCGGACGGCCACAGCGTCGGGCGCAGGTTCGGGTCGAACGAGATCGTCTTGCCGGCCGCGCGCATTTCGCGCGCCAGCTGGAACGCCAGCTCGCACGAGGTCGCGGAGATCGCCGGCGCGACGCCCGTCAGGTGCAGGTGGCGCGCGCCGAGCACGTAGTCGGCCACGTAGTCGTCGCACGACAGATGGCTCGCGGCCGAGCCCTTGCGGAAATATTCGACGGTCGGATCGCTGCCGTCGTCGTTGCGCGACTTCAGCTGGAAACCGGTCGGGTAACGCGGATCGACCGTCACGCACGACGCGTCGATGCCTTCGCGCGCCAGCGTGTCGAGCACGTAGCCGCCGAACGAATCGCGGCCCACGCGGCTCATCCAGCCGACCCGGAAACCGAGCCGCGACAGGCCGATCGCGACGTTCAGGTCGGCGCCCGCGATCCGCTTCGTGAATTGCCCCGCCTGCGCGAGATGGCCGGGCTCGGCCGCGACGAACATCGCCATCGCTTCGCCGTAGGTCACGACATCGAGTGCTGCTTTCATGAATGAACTCCTCGGGATGCGGGTGCGGTCACGCGGCCGCGAGCCATGCGACCCGGCGACATGCATCGCCCGCCGGATCGGCCGCGTCGAACGGAAACTCGATGCCGCGCGGCGCGTGCGGCGGCAGCGCCGCGAGCACGCCGGTCACGAGCGCGTCGTCCGGTGCCGGCGCGACCGCGAAACGGCGCGCGCCCTCGCCTTCGACGGCCTTGCAGTGAATGTATTCGACATGCGGCGCGAGCACCTGCGCGCAATCGAGCGGCGCTTCGCCCGGCCACTGCCAGTTGCCGATGTCGAACGTCATCCCGAGCGCATCGCGCACGCCAGCCGCGGCCAGCGCGTCGAACAGCCCGCGGAACTGCATGAGCGCCCCGCCGACCGGAAGCTGGCCGTTCTCGACCACCACACGCGCCTTGGCGCCGCGCGACAGCGCGACGATGTCGGCCGCGTGCGCGTCGCCGGCGAAACCGCCGAGCTGGAATTTCACGAAGCGCGCGCCGAGCGCGTCGGCTTCCGCGAGCGCGTCGTGCAACGCATCGGCGTCGAGCGCACCCGTTTCCGTGTACAGCGTGGCCGGCGTCGAGTACACCGACCACAGCCCGTGGCCGGCGATCCGCGCGCCGAGCGCGGTCAGCGCGCCGGGCGTCGCATCGTCGTCCGACGAGAACAGTTCGCGCCGCACCTCGAAGCCGGTCGCGCCGGATGCCGCGACGGTCGCGATGAATGCACTGTGGCCCTCCTGGCGCACCCGGTCCATCCCGAATGCGCTCGCCACGATCACGATGTCTGCCATTTTGCCTTTTTTTACCGGAATGGAACCGGTTCCATTTGCTTGAGACGGATGGTGCGCCTCGCGCCGGAGCCACGCCATAGAGGAAATCCCTAAGGCCGGACGGGACGCAAACGCCTGCCCGCCGGCGCGCAACGCGTGTTCCCGCGCGGGCCCGGCAAGCGGTTTCGGCGCCTCAGGCGAGGTCCTGCGCGAGGCTCATGTCGAGGAATTGCGCGGCCACGCGCGACGGCGCGCCGCCGTGCGGCACGAGAATGGAGAAATGCCGGGTGAGCGGCGCCGGCGCGAGCGAGCGCAGCACGAGCGCCGCATCCGGGTGACGCAGCGACATCGCGGACACGAAGCCGACGCCCATCCCCGCGCGCACGGCCTCCTTCACGGCCTCGACCCCGGCGATCTCGAACGCGACGCGCATCGGCGCGCCGCCGTGCGCGAACGCGCGCTCGACGAGTTGCCGCACGGCCGACCCTTCCTCGCGCAACACGAGCGGGTGCGCGGCGAGCGCATCGAGCGTCACCCCCGCGTCGTAGCGTGACGCGGCCAGCGGATGGCCGGCCGGCACGATCGCGACGATCTCGTCCTCGTGCCACGCATGGACGGCCGTACCGGGCGGCAGCGCCTCGCCGGGCGGCCCCTCGATCAGCGCGATGTCGAGCGACGGCAGCGCGGCGACGACGTCGGCCGTATTGCCGCTCATCGTCTGGATGGTCACGCGCGGCGCAAGCGGCTGGAACGCCGCGATCAGGTACGGCAGCAGGTAGCTCGCGGGCGTCGTGCTCGCGCCGATGCGCAGCGTGCCGGCCTCGAGCCCGCGCACCGCGTTGCGAAACGCACGCGCCTGCGCGAACGTGTCGCGCTGCGCCTTCGCGTACTGCGCGAGCTGCTCGCCGACCGGCGTGAGGCGAATGCCACGGCCGTCGCGCTGGTACAGCGGCTCGCCGAATTCGTCCTGCAGCAGCCGCAACTGGCCCGACACGGCCGGCTGCGACAGATGCAGCGCCACGGCGGCGCGGCTGATGTTCAGGTGTTCGGCGACGGCGGCGAACGTTATCAGTTGATCCGGGGTCATGGGGACGAATTATCGGCTTTCCGGATAGTTTACGTCACAAATCACAATTTTTCATATCGATATAACAAAATTAGGATTACAGCATCGCCACACGCTCCATCACGGTGCTCTCATGTCCACTGCTCCGACTCCCCCTCTCAGCCATGCCGCGCCGTCGATGCGCGGCCAGTTGAACGGCGTGCTGTTCGTCGCGCTGTTCGCCGCCGCCGTCACGAGCCTGTCCGAGCTTCCCGCGATCGCGGGGCTCGGCCTGTCGCCGCTGATCGTCGGCATCGTCGCCGGCGCGCTGTACGGCAATGCGCTGCGCGACGGCATGCCGGCCAGCTGGGCCGCCGGCGTGAACTTCTCCGCGCGCAAGCTGCTGCGCATCGCGGTCGCGTTCTTCGGGTTGCGCGTGAGCCTGCAGGAAATCGCGCAGGTCGGCCTGCCGGGCCTCGCGGTATCGGTGCTGGTCGTCGTCAGCACGCTCGCGATCGGCACCTGGGCCGGCATGAAGCTGATGAAGCTCGACCGCGACGCCGCGCTGCTGACCGCCGCCGGCAGCGCGATCTGCGGCGCGGCCGCCGTGCTCGCGTTCGAATCGACGCTGCAGTCGAAGCCGCACCAGAGCGCGATGGCCGTGGGCAGCGTCGTGCTGTTCGGCACGCTGTCGATGTTCCTGTACCCGGTCGCGTATCACGCCGGGCTGCTGAACCTCGATCCGGCCGGCCTCGGCCTGTTCTTCGGCGGCACGATCCACGAAGTCGCGCAGGTGGTCGGGGCGGCCAGCGACATCAGCCCGGAGGTCGCACACGTCGCGACGATCGTGAAGATGACGCGCGTGATGCTGCTGGTCCCCGTGCTGCTGGTGCTCGGCTGGTGGCTCGCCCGCTCGGCGCGGGCAACGGCCGGCGGCGCGCACGGCAAGCGCAAGGTGGCGGTACCCTGGTTCGCGCTCGGCTTCCTCGGCTTCGTGATCGTCAATTCGCTGAACGTGCTGCCGACCGACGTCACGCATACGCTGAACGTGCTCGACACCTTCGCGCTGACGATGGCGATGACCGCGCTCGGCATCGAGACCCGCGTCGCGCAGATCCGCGCCGCCGGCCCGCGTGCGCTGATGACCGGCCTGATCCTGTACGTGTGGCTGCTCGTCGGCGGCTACGGGATCACCTGGGCCGTGCAGCACTGGCTTGGCTGAATTGCCCGCCCGCGACACTTCGCGCGCCGCGCCCGACGGGACCGTCCCGCCGGCGCGGCGCGGTGCTATGCTTCGCGTCGTTTTCCATCGCCCTCTTTCAGCCGTGCTCTCGTTCCTGCTGAAGCTGCGTACTCGCGCCCAAAAGCTGTTCCGCCTGTCGGACGCCCACACGATGCTGATCTGGTCGGCCATCGTCGGCGTCGGCGGCGCCTTCGCCACGATGGCGTTCCGCGAAGGCATCGACCTGATGCAGCGCCTGATCTCGGGGCACAGCGGCAGCTTCGTGCTGATGGCCAAGAGCCTGCCGTGGTACGTCCGGTTCTGGATGCCGGCGGCGGGCGGCTTCCTCGCCGGCTGCGTGCTGCTGCTCGCGACGCGCGGTGACAGGCAAGCCGCCAAGACCGACTACATGGAATCCGTCGCGCTCGGCAACGGCGTCGTGCCGGTACGGCAGAGCCTGTGGCGCAGCGTGTCGTCGCTGCTGACGATCGGCACCGGCGGCTCGATCGGCCGCGAGGGCCCGATGGTGCAGCTCGCGGCGCTCGCCGCGTCGCTCGTCGGCCGCTTCGCGCACTTCGACCCGCCGCGCCTGCGCCTGCTGGTCGCCTGCGGGGCCGCCGCCGGCATCACGTCCGCCTACAACGCGCCGATCGCGGGCGCGTTCTTCGTGTCGGAAATCGTGCTCGGCACGATCGCGATGGAGAGCTTCGGACCGATGGTGGTCGCGTCGGTCGTCGCGAACATCGTGATGCGCGAATTCGCCGGTTACCGGCCGCCGTACGAGATGCCGGTGTTTCCGGCCGTCACGGGCCCCGAGGTCCTGCCGTTCGTCGTGCTCGGCGCGCTGTGCGGCGTGCTCGCGCCGCAGTTCCTGCACCTGCTCGACGCATCGAAGCACCAGTTCAAGCGGCTGCCCGTGCCGCTGCCCGTGCGGCTCGCGCTCGGCGGCCTCGTCGTCGGCGTGATCTCGGTGTGGATTCCGGACGTCTGGGGCAACGGCTACAGCGTCGTGAACCACATCCTCCATTCGCCGTGGACCTGGCAGGCGCTCGTCGCGGTGCTCGTGTTCAAGGTGATCGCGACGGCCGCGACGGCCGGCTCGGGCGCGATCGGCGGCGTGTTCACGCCGACGCTGTTCGTCGGCGCGGTGTTCGGCTCGCTGTTCGGGCTCGCGATGGACGCGCTGTGGCCCGGCCATACGTCGGCCTATTTCGCGTACGCGATCGTCGGGATGGGGGCGTTCATGGCGGGCGCCACGCAGGCGCCGCTGATGGCGATCCTGATGATCTTCGAGATGACGCTGAGCTACCAGGTCGTGCTGCCGCTGCTGGTGTCGTGCGTGTTCGCGTACTTCGTCGCACGCGCGACAGGCACGACGTCGATGTACGAGATCACGCAGCACCACTACCAGGATGCACAGGAGCGGCAGCGGCTGCGCACCACGCAGATGCGCGAGCTGATCCAGCCCGCGCAGACGGTCGTGCCGCTCACCGCGAGCGTCGCCGACATGACGCGCGTGTTTCTCGAATACCCGGTGAAGTACCTGTACGTGACCGACGACGCGGGACGCTTTCGCGGCGCGGTCGCGCTGAAGGACATCACGTCGGACCTGCTCGACAAGCGCGACACGGCCGACAAGACGGCCGCGCACTACGCGCACACGCCGTTTCCGCTGCTCACGCCCGACATGCCGCTCGCGACCGCGCTCGAACGCTTCATGGCGTTCCAGGGCGAACGGCTGCCGGTCATCGAAAGCGAAGCCGAACCGACGCTCGCGGGGGTCGTCTACAAGACCTCGCTGCTCGACGCCTACCGCCGGATGACCGGCGAGCGCTGACGCGCGCAGCCGGCCCGCCCGCGTCGGTCAGTCCGGCGTGCGCCCCAGCACGACCCGCGCGAAGAACCCCGCCAGCACCGATTCGGCCACGTCGGCCGACACGTGCTGCGGATCGGCCGTGTAGTACGACTGCACGCCGTCGCACAGGCACATCAACCCGAACGCGAGCGTGTCCGCCGGCAGCAGCAGCGGCGTGCCGGACCGTTCGGCGAAGCGCTCGATGAACTCGGCCATCTGCACGCGCTTGCCGTGCAGGAACTGGTTGAAGCGCACGCGGAACTTCGCGTCGCGCGCGGCCTGCAGCTTCGCCTCGCCCCACAGCAGCGAATACTCGTCGTCGCGAAACAGCGTGCGGTAATACGCGAGCGACATCGATTCCATCTGCTCGCGCGATCCGCCGCCTTCGAAAATCGCCTCGAAATCGGCCCGCACCTCCGCGTGGTTGCGCTCCAGCAATTCCAGCAGCAGGTCGGACTTGCTGCGGAAGTTCGAATAGAACGCGCCGCGCGTATAGCCGGCCGCCGCCGCGACGTCCTCGACGCTCGCGGCCACATAACCTTTCTTCAGAAAAATGCGATGCGCGGCTTTCAGCAGACGTTCGCGCGTCTGGTCCCTGCTCTGCTCGCGAGTTAAGCGCTGTGGTTTCATGGCGCGCAGTCTAGCACCATTCCCCTTTCAGATTCATCTTTGCATTCAGATACAGGTGTGTATTAGAATTCGCCACAGTTTTCGAAAGTGCTGTCCGCGCGCCCGTGCCGGCGCCGTTTGGGGCAAGCGCCCGCGCGCTTGCCGGCTTCGTTCCGCTCTACCTCACCTGGGGGTTTCGTGAATCGCTCCGGTTCCCGCGCCACGCTGCTGATCGGCGCCGCGCTTGTCCTTGCCGCCTGTCATCCGAAAGAATCCGCGCCGCCCGCCCCGCGCCCCGTCGTCGCGCTGCCCGCGCGGGCCGACACCGCGGCGGCGGCCCGCTCGCTGCCCGGCGACATCCAGCCGCGCTACGCGACCCCGCTGTCGTTCCGCATCGCCGGCAAGATCATCGAGCGCAAGGTGCGCCTCGGCGACACGGTCAAGGTCGGCCAGGTCGTCGCGCTGCTCGATCCGTCCGATGTCGAGAAAAACGCCGCGAGCGCACAGGCGCAACTCGACGCCGCGACGCACAGCCTCGCGTTCGCGAAGCAGCAGCTCGACCGCGATCGCGCGCAGGCGCAGGAACACCTGATCGCGACCGCGCAGCTCGAACAGACCCAGAACAGCTACACGTCGGCGCTCGCGCAGCGCGACCAGGCGCAGCAGCAGCTCGCGCTCGCGAAGAACCAGCTTCGGTATGCGACGCTCGTCGCCGATCATGCGGGCTACATCACCGCCGAACAGGCCGATACCGGCCAGAACGTGTCGGCCGGCCAGCCCGTCTACCAGCTCGCGTGGTCGGGCGACGTCGACGTCGTCAGCGACGTGCCCGAGGCCGCGCTCGCGTCGCTCGCGCCCGGCCATGCGGCGACCGTCACGCTGCCGTCGCTGCCGGGGCGCCAGTTCGCCGCGAAGGTGCGCGAAATCGCGCCGGCCGCCGATCCGCAAAGCCGCACCTATCGCGTAAGGCTCACGCTCGCCGCACCCGACCCGGCGATCCGGCTCGGCATGACCGCGAACGTCACACTCGACGGCGCGCCGGCCGCCGGCGACGCGCAGCCGGTCACGCTGCCCGCGACCGCGCTGTTCCACGACGGCGCGCAGCCGGCCGTCTGGGTCGTGCGCGCGAAGGACGACACGCTCGAATTGCGCCGCGTCGACGTCGCGCGCTTCAACGAGCGCACGGTGACGGTATCGCACGGGCTGCAGCCGGGCGAGCGCGTCGTGCTGCAGGGCGTGCATACGGTCAGCGCGGGCGAGAAGGTGCGCCCGGTCGCCCCGCTGCATCCGGAGGACTTCGCATCGTGAGCACCCCGCACGAAGAAGGCCGCTTCAACCTGTCGGCGTGGGCATTGCGCCACCAGGCGCTCGTCGTCTACCTGATCGCGCTCGCGACGCTCGCGGGCATCCTCGCCTACACGCGCCTCGCGCAATCCGAAGACCCGCCGTTCACGTTCCGCGTGATGGTGATCCGCACGTTCTGGCCCGGCGCGAGTGCGCGGCAGGTGCAGGAACAGGTGACCGACCGGATCGGCCGCAAGCTGCAGGAGACGCCGGCCATCGACTTCCTGCGCAGCTATTCGCGCCCCGGCGAATCGCTGATCTTCTTCACGATGAAGGATTCGGCGCCCGTGAAGGACGTGCCCGAGACCTGGTACCAGATCCGCAAGAAAGTGGGCGACATCGGCTATACGCTGCCGCCCGGCGTGCAGGGCCCGTTCTTCAACGACGAGTTCGGCGACGTCTACACCAACATCTGGACGCTCGAGGGCGACGGCTTCACGCCCGCGCAACTGCACGACTATGCGGATCAGCTGCGCACCGTGCTGCTGCGCGTGCCGGGCGTCGGCAAGGTCGACTATTTCGGCGATCCCGACCAGCGGATCTTCATCGAGGTGAACAACGCGCAGCTCACGCGCCTCGGCATCTCGCCGCAGCAGCTCGGGCAGGCCATCAACGCGCAGAACGACATCTCGTCGACCGGCGTGCTGACCACCGCCGACGATCGCGTGTTCGTGCGGCCGAGCGGCCAGTTCGACAACGTCGACGCGATCGCCGATACGGTGATCCGCATCAACGGCCGCACGTTCCGGCTCGGCGATCTCGCGACGGTGAAGCGCGGCTACGACGACCCGGCCGTCACGCAGATGCGCGCGAACGGCAAGGCCGTGCTCGGCATCGGCGTGACGATGCAGCCGGGCGGCGACGTGATCCGGCTCGGCAAGGCGCTCGACGCGGAATCGAAGGACCTCCAGGCGCAACTGCCGGCCGGCCTGAAGCTGACCGAAGTGTCGAGCATGCCGCACGCGGTGTCGCATTCGGTCGACGACTTCCTCGAAGCCGTCGCCGAAGCCGTCGCGATCGTGCTGGTCGTGAGTCTCGTGTCGCTCGGCCTGCGCACGGGGATGGTCGTCGTGATCTCGATTCCGGTCGTGCTCGCGGTCACCGCCCTCTTCATGTACCTGTTCGACATCGGGCTGCACAAGGTGTCGCTCGGCACGCTCGTGCTCGCGCTCGGGCTGCTCGTCGACGACGCGATCATCGCGGTCGAAATGATGGCCGTGAAGCTCGAACAGGGCTACAGCCGCGCACGCGCCGCCGCGTTCGCGTACACGAGCACCGCGTTCCCGATGCTGACGGGCACGCTCGTGACCGTGTCGGGCTTCCTGCCGATCGCGCTCGCGAAATCGAGCACCGGCGAATACACGCGCTCGATCTTCGAGGTGTCCGCGATCGCGCTGATCGCGTCGTGGTTCGCCGCCGTCGTGCTGATCCCGCTGCTCGGTTACCACCTGCTGCCCGAGCGCAAGCGCCAGGCGCACGAGGCGCACCTGCCCGACGATCACGAACACGACATCTACGACACGCGCTTCTACCGCCGGCTGCGCGGCTGGATCGCGTGGTGCATCGAACGGCGCTTCGTCGTGCTGCTGATCACCGGCGCGCTGTTCGTCGTGTCGCTGATGGGCTTCTCGCTGGTGCCGCAGCAGTTCTTCCCGAGCTCCGACCGGCCCGAGCTGCTGGTCGACCTGCGGTTGCCCGAAGGCGCGTCGTTCGCGGCGACGCTGCGCGAAACCGAACGCCTCGAGAAGGCGATCGACAAGCGCCCCGAGATCGACCATTCGGTGAACTTCGTCGGCAGCGGCGCGCCGCGTTTCTACCTGCCGCTCGACCAGCAGCTGCAACTGCCGAACTTCGCGCAGTTCGTGATCACCGCGAAATCGGTCGAGGATCGCGAAAAACTCGCGACCTGGCTCGAAACCACGCTGCGCGACCGCTTCCCGGCCGTGCGCTGGCGCCTGTCGCGGCTCGAGAACGGCCCGCCGGTCGGCTATCCGGTGCAGTTCCGCGTGAGCGGCGACAGCATCGCGACGGTGCGCTCGATCGCCGAGAAGGTCGCGGCGACGATGCGCGGCGACGCGCGCACGGTCAACGTGCAGTTCGACTGGGACGAGCCGGCCGAGCGCTCGGTGCGCTTCGAGATCGACCAGAAGAAGGCGCGCGAGCTGAACGTCACGTCGCAGGACGTATCGAGCTTCCTCGCGATGACGCTGTCCGGCACGACCGTCACGCAGTATCGCGAGCGCGACAAGCTGATCGCGGTCGACCTGCGCGCGCCGAAGGCCGATCGCGTCGATCCGGCGAAGCTCGCGGGCCTCGCGCTGCCGACACCGAACGGCCCCGTGCCGCTTGGCTCGCTCGGCCGCTTCACGCCGACGCTCGAATACGGCGTCGTGTGGGAACGCGACCGCCAGCCGACCCTCACCGTGCAGTCGGACGTGCGCGCCGGTGCCCAGGGCATCGACGTCACGCATGCGGTCGACGCGAAGCTGAACGCGCTGCGCGCGCAGTTGCCGGTCGGCTATCAGATCAACATCGGCGGCTCGGTCGAGGAAAGCGCGAAGGCGCAGGCGTCGATCAACGCGCAGATGCCGCTGATGGCGATCGCGGTGTTCACGCTGCTGATGATCCAGCTGCAGAGCTTCTCGCGCGTGCTGATGGTGGTGCTGACCGCGCCGCTCGGGCTGATCGGCGTGGTCGCGACGCTGCTGCTGTTCGGCCAGCCGTTCGGCTTCGTCGCGATGCTCGGCGTGATCGCGATGTTCGGGATCATCATGCGCAACTCGGTGATCCTCGTCGACCAGATCGAGCAGGACATCGCGGTGGGCCACGGCCGCATCGACGCGATCATCGGCGCGACCGTGCGGCGGTTCCGCCCGATCACGCTGACGGCCGCGGCCGCCGTGCTCGCGCTGATCCCGCTGCTGCGCTCGAACTTCTTCGGGCCGATGGCGACCGCGCTGATGGGCGGCATCACGAGCGCGACCGTGCTGACGCTGTTCTACCTGCCCGCGCTGTACGCGACGTGGTTCCGCGTGAAGCGCGACGAACGCGACCCGCAGGACGGCCCGCCGCCAGGCGGCAGCGCGTCGGCCGCGCCGTCGGGAGCCTGACCATGGATGAATCGATGAACCTGAAAACAAAAGCCGTGCGGGCGCTCGCGGTGGCGAGCCTCGCCGGCCCGCTCGCGGGCTGCGCGTGGTTCGCGCCGAGCGGCGAGCCGCCCGCGATGCCGTCGCCCGCGCACTACGGCACCGTACCGCAAGTACAGCAGACCGTATCCGCGCAAGGCGTCGCACAACAGTTCGAAGTCGGCGCGCAGCCGGTGCCCGACTGGTGGAAGCAGTACCGCTCCGACGCGCTGAACGCGCTCGTCGACGAAGGGCTGCGCAACAGCCCGACGCTCGGCGCGGCGTCGCATTCGCTGGACGCCGCGCGCGAACAGCTGCGCGGGCAGATCGGCAGCTCGATGCTGCCGTCGATCGACGCAGGCGCCCAGGCGACACGCCAGCGCGCGCTCGGCGTGCCGATTCCCGCGCTCGGCGCGCCGACGCTGCTGTACGACACGTTCGTCGGGCAACTGCAGGCCAGCTATACGATCGACCTGTTCGGCGTGTCGCGCTTCGCGAACCGCGCGCTCGCGAAACGCGTCGACGTCAGCGCGTTCCAGCTCGAATCCGCGCGGCGCGCGCTGGCCGCGAACATCGTCACCGCGTCGATCACCGTGTCGGTGCTCAACGCGCAGATCGGCACGACCGAGCGGCTCGTCGCGCTCGCGAACGACCAGGCGCACGACGCCGAACGCCGCTATGCGCTCGGCTCGGCGTCGCGCAGCGACGCGCTGAACGCGCGGCAAAGCGCCGACACGTTCGCGGCGAGCCTGCCCGCGCTGCGCCAGCAGCGCGACTCGGCGCGGCATGCGCTCGCGGTGCTGGTCGGCCGCACGCCCGACCGGCCGCCGGCCGATCTCGCGCTCGCCGATCTGCATCTGCCCGAGCAGGTGCCCGTCGTCGTGCCGTCGGACCTCCTGAAAAGCCGCCCGGACATCCAGGCGGCCGATGCGGGGCTGAAGGCAGCCGCGGCCGAAGTGGGCCTCGCGACCGCGCAGATGTTCCCGCAGCTGTCGCTGTCGGCCGCGATGGGACGAGGCGGCTTCAGCTGGCCGACGATGCTGTCGGGCGCCGGCGCGATCTGGAACGTCGGCGCGTCGCTGAGCCAGCCGATCTTCCACGGCGGCGCGCTGCTCGCGCAGCGCCGTGCGGCGAAGGCGACCTACGAGGCCGCGGTCGACCAGTACAAGCAGGCCGTGCTCGGCGCGTTCCAGAACGTCGCCGATTCACTGGCGGCGCTCGAACACGATGCGGAAGCGCTCGATGCGTCGTCGCGTGCCGCCCTTTCAGCGCGCGGCGCATACGACGACGCGGCGGCCCGCGTGCGGCTCGGCGCGCTGCCGCCGTCGGCCGCGCGCGCGAGCGAGCTGCAGTACCGCAACGCGCGGCTCGACGAGATCCGCGCGACCGGCGCGCGGTTCGCGGATACCGCGCGGCTGTACCAGGCGATGGGCACGCCGCCGGCCGGCAACGGCGACACATCCGCCAAGACCGGCAGCACGGCCGGCGATGCCGCAACCGGTCAGCAGGCCCACGCCGCCGCGCCCGACACCGCCCCTTCGACGCCATGACCGGCTCCTTCGGCCGGACGCGTGCGGCGACCCCGCACGCGTCCGGCCACCGAATGCCGATCTTCCGCTTGACCCTCACGTAGCGTAACGTTCGAGACTCCAGTGTGCGCACCGAACGGAGGAACGAATGCGGCTGAAAGTGGGAGAACTGGCGAAACGCAGCGGGCTGACCGTCCGCACGCTTCATCACTATCACGCAATCGGTTTGCTGACGCCTTCGGCGCGCGCCGACAACGGCTACCGGCTGTACGACCGCCACGACATCGCCCGGCTCCACCAGATCCAGGCGCTGCGTCGCTTCGGCCTGTCGCTCGCCGAAATCGGCGATCACCTGAACCAGCCCGGCACCCCGCTCGTCGAGCTCGTCGCGAAGCAGATCGCGCTGCTCGACCGTCAGCTGGCGCAGACCGCGCAGCTGCGCGAGCGGCTCGTGAACCTGCATGCGCAGCTCGCGGCGGGCACGGAGCCGGAACTGGCCGATTGGCTCACCACACTGGAGTTGATGACCGTGTACGACAAATATTTCTCCGAGGAAGAACTCGCGCGCATGCCGATGTACCGGAAGAGCCAGACGGGCGACGCGGAATGGATCGCGCTCGTCGACGAGGTCCGTGCGCTGTATGACGCGGGCGTGCCCGCCGAGGACGAGCGCGTGCGTGCGCTCGCCGCACGCTGGATGGCGCTGCTCGTGCGCGACACGAACAACGATCCGCGGTTGCTCGCGAAGCTCAACCGGATGCACGAGCACGAACCGGCGATGCAGTCGAAGATCGGCATCTCGACCGCGCTGCGCGACTACGTGCTGCGCGCATCGTCGGAAACGAAGATGCGGCTCTTCGAGAAGTACCTCGCGCCGGACGAGATCCGCTTCATGCGCGCGCACTACGCCGAACGTGCGATGGAATGGCCGCAACTGATGGCCGACGTGCGCGACGCGATCGACGCGGGCACGCGGCCCGATTCGCCGCAAGGCCGCGCGCTCGCGCAGCGCTGGCTCGAACTGTTCCGCAGCTACGCGGGCCACGATCCGGCCACGCACGCGAAATTCCGCGCGGCGCTGATGAACGAGCCGGCGCTGACGAAGGATTCGTGGACCGACGAGACGCTGCTCGGTTTCGTGCGCGAAGCGATGGCGCAACTGGCGCCCGTACGCTGAGCGCATGACGAGGCGGGCGGCGGACGGGCCGCGGTGTGCCGCCCGCTCACCCTGCACGCATCGGCCGCCGGTCTAGTCGTTGCGTGCGCTGATCCCGCGCCAGCGCTTCGTCATGTAACGCAGAAGCACGGGCTGCGCCTTCAGGTCCGCGTTCGGCACGGGCGCCGCGCCGCCGTCGACGAACTTGCCGTTGACCGTCACGGTTTCCTCGCCGCGCAGCACGTATTTCGTGCCGGCGTCCACCAGGAAATACTTGACCTGATCGGCACTGACGTCGCCGCGGCAGCCGATCTTGTACGCGAACAGGAACTGCTTGCGGCCGTTGCCGAGCAGGTCGCGCATTTCGATCGACTTCGGTACGACGTCGAGGATCACGTCGACCGGACAGGCCTTCACGTAGTCGCGCACCGTCCAGTCAGGACGGCCGTCGAGCGTCGCCGCCACCTTCAGCTCGACATCGTCGCCGGACTCGGTCCTGGCCAGCGTCACCGCGTGCGCGCCGGCCGCATCGGTCCACGTATAGTCGGCGGCCTGGGCCGGGTTGCACGAGACGGCGGCCGCAAGAAACAGGCAAGGCGAAAGGAAGCGTCGGTTCATCGGCGAAGGGGCGGAACGGGAATACGTCATTATCGGCAAACCCGCGTACCGTTGCCAGCCGCGCGCGACATGCGCGTTCAACGCTCGCGCGAACCTACGCCGAGCGCCTTCATCCGCCGGTACAGCGTCCGCTCGCTCATCCCGAGCCGCTCGGCAAGCGCCTTGCGCGTGCCGCCGAACGTACGCGCGATACGCACGAGTTCCGCGTCCGGCACGTCGCGCGCGTCCGCCGCGGGATCTTGCGGCGCCGCCGCTGCCGCGACCAGTTCGGCCGGCAGATGCTCGACCCGGATCGTCCCGTCGTCCGCGAACAGGCACGCGCGTTCGAGCACGTTGCGCAACTCGCGGATGTTGCCGGGCCACGCATACGCGTCGAGGCACGCGCGTGCGTGTTCGGTCAGCCTGTACGGCCGCGCATTCGCGTCGCCTGCCTTGCCGCGCGCATTCGCGATCCGTCGCAGGATCGACTCGGCCAGCAGCGCGACGTCGCCCTGCCGTTCGCGCAACGCCGGCAGCGGAATCGGAAACGCGTTGATCCGGTAGTAGAGATCCTGCCGGAACCGGCCGTCGTCGATCATCTCGCGCAGCGGCTTGTGCGTGGCCGCGACGAGCCGGAAATCGGCGCGCAGCGCCTCGACGCCGCCGACGCGCCGGAACGTGCCCGACTCGATCAGCCGCAGCAGCTTCACCTGCATCGGCAGCGGCACGTCGCCGATCTCGTCGAGAAACAGCGTGCCGCCCTGCGCGGTTTCGACGAGGCCCGGCTTGCGCTGGTTCGCGCCCGTAAACGCGCCTTTCTCGTAACCGAACAGTTCGCTCTCGAACAGCGTCTCGGCGATCCCCGAGCAATCGACGACGACGAACGGCCCCATCGCGCGATCGCTCGCCTCGTGCAAGGCGCGGGCGAACAGTTCCTTGCCGGTGCCCGATTCGCCGAGCAGCAGCACCGGCAGCGTCGACGGCGCAACGCGCTGCAGCGCGCCGAGCGCCGCATTGAAGGCGTCGGAGCCGCCGACGAGCCCCTCCGCGCTCGGTTGCGCGGATGCGCTGCGTACCGTCGTCAGCCGCTCGACATAGGCGATCACGTTGCCGTCCGCATCGAAGATCGGCCGCAGCTCGACGTCGACATGCTCGGGGCCGCGCGGCGTGTGATGGATGTGCAGCACGCGGTTCAGCCCGCGCGATTCGAGCGCCTGCTTCATCGGGCAATGCTCGCCGGCCTGGTCGCACGGCACGTCGTAGTGATGCGAAACCTGGAAACAGTGCCGGCCCACGTGCTCGACGCCGGCTACACCGAACTGGCGCCGGTACGCCTCGTTCGCCGCGAGGATGCGGTAGTCGGGATCGACCACGATCATCGGCTGCGGGTCCTGCTCGAGATAAGCGACGAGCGCGCGCACGTCCGGCAGCGCGTCGCGACGCGGCGCGGGAACGATCGGAATGGTGTCGTGCGGATGCATGCGGAGGCTCGCTCGGTGCAGAGGCGCCCGGGCGGACTGCCAGGCGGACTGCCAATTCTGCCACGACACTGCCAGTTGTGGCAGTCTTCGTCCGCCACCGGGTGTCGCTGCCACCATCACGAGGCCGCCGACGCACCGAAAACCCGAGCCGAATCAAGCCCCTGCCTGATCGGCCGATGCCGCACCGCTGGCTGGCACGCTTCTTGAAGTAAAGATCGCGATTGCAGATGCAGAACCCGATCGAGGACACCCCGTGAGCAACGCCCCCGCCCTGTCGGTCGAAGGCTTTTTCGACCCGGCGACCCACACCGTCAGCTATCTCCTGCTCGATACCGACAGCCGCGCGTGCGCGCTGATCGACAGCGTGCTCGACTACGATCCGACATCCGGCCGCACGCGCACGGCCAGCGCCGACCGGCTGATCGCCCGCGTCGCCGAACTCGGCGCAACCGTCGAGTGGCTGCTGGAAACGCACGTGCACGCCGACCACCTGTCGGCCGCGCCGTACCTGAAAGCGCGGGTCGGCGGCCGGATCGCGATCGGTTCGCACGTGCGCCGCGTGCAGCACGTGTTCGGCACGCTGTTCAACGCCGGTCCCGGCTTCGCGGAAGACGGCCGCCAGTTCGACCGGCTCGTCGACGACGGCGACACGCTCGCGCTCGGCGCGCTAACGATCCGCGCGCTGCACACGCCGGGCCACACGCCCGCGTGCATGACCTACTGCGTCGACGACGCGACGCAGCGCGCGGCATTCGTCGGCGACACGCTGTTCATGCCCGACTACGGCACGGCCCGCTGCGACTTCCCCGGCGGCGACGCACGCACGCTGTACCGCTCGATCGCGCGCGTGCTCGCGCTGCCGCCCGACACGCGCCTGTACCTGTGCCACGATTACCAGCCGGGCGGCCGCGACGTGCAGTTCGTGACGACGGTGGCCGAGCAGCGCCGCGCGAACGTGCACGTGAAGGACGGCGTGACCGAGGACGATTTCGTCGCGATGCGCACCGCACGCGACGCGACGCTCGACATGCCCGTGCTGATGCTGCCGTCCGTGCAGGTCAACATGCGTGCCGGCCACCTGCCCGAGCCCGAGAACAATGGCGTGCGCTACCTGAAGATCCCGCTCGACGCGATCTGAGCCGCACGCGCTGCCCCAACCGAGACCCCGACATGACCTCCATCCGCAAGCTGACCGACACGCTGTCGGTCTCGCCGCAAATCACCACGGCCGACCTGCCCGCGCTTCACGCGGCCGGTATCCGCGCGATCGTCTGCAACCGGCCGGACGGCGAAGGCGCCGACCAGCCGACCGTCACCGAAATCCGCGCGGCGGCCGCGCCGCTCGGCATCGACGTGCTTTACCTGCCGGTCGATACCGGCAAGGTCACCGACGACCAGGCCGCGCAGTTCGGCGCGCTGCTCGCGTCGCTCGACGGCCCGGTGCTCGCCTACTGCCGCAGCGGCACGCGTTCGGCCACGCTGTGGGCGCTGTCGCAGGCGGGTCTGCGGCCGCTGAACGACATCATCGCGACGGCCGGCGCGGCCGGCTACGACCTGGGCGGAATCGCGTCGCGCATCGCACCGGGCGGGCGGCAAGCCGCGCCACCCGTCGTCGACGCACGGCACGACATCGTGATCGTCGGCGCGGGCGCGGCCGGCATCGCGGTCGCGTCGAGCCTGCTCGCGCGCGACGCATCGCTCGACATCGCGGTGATCGATCCGGCCGACGTCCACTACTACCAGCCGGGCTGGACGATGGTCGGCGCGGGCGTGTTCCAGCCGGAAACCACCGCACGCCGGATGACCGACGTGCTGCCGCGCGGCGTGCACCGGATCCAGGCCGCCGTCGCGGGCTTCGAGCCCGACGCGCACACGGTCGTGCTCGACGGCTGCCGCCGCATCGGCTACCGCAAGCTCGTCGTGTGCCCGGGACTCAAGCTCGACTGGCACGCGATCGACGGCCTCGCCGACACGCTCGGCCGCAACGGCGTCACGTCGAACTACCGCTACGATCTCGCGCCGTACACGTGGGAACTCGTGCGCGCGTTCCGCGGCGGCCATGCGCTGTTCACGCAGCCGCCGATGCCGATCAAGTGCGCGGGCGCGCCGCAGAAGGCGATGTACCTGTCGTGCGACCACTGGCGGCGCGCGGGCCGGCTCGACGCCGCGAACGTCGAATTCCTGAATGCGGGCGCGGCGCTGTTCGGCGTCGCCGACTACGTACCGGCGCTGATGGAATACGTGAAAAGCTACGACATCGCGCTGTCGTTCGGCCACAACCTCGTCGCGATCGACGGCCCGGCACGCCAGGCGACGTTCGCGCGCACGCTGCCGGACGGCGGCAAGGAAACCGTCGTGCGTGGGTTCGACATGATCCACGTCGTGCCGCCGCAAAAGGCGCCCGACTTCGTGCGTTCGAGCCCGCTCGCCGACGCGGCCGGCTGGATCGACGTCGATCCGGCGACGCTGCGGCACCGGCAGTTTCCGGACGTCTACGCGCTCGGCGACGTCACCAACACGACCAATGCGAAAACGGCCGCCGCCGCCCGCAAGCAGGCGCCCGTCGTCGCGCACAACCTGCTCGCGTCGCTCGGCCGCGCGCACGGCGATGCCGCGTACGACGGCTACGGCTCATGCCCGCTCACCGTCGAGCGCGGCAAGATCGTGCTCGCCGAATTCCTGTACGGCGGCAAGGTCGCGCCGACCTTCCCCGCGTGGCTGATCGACGGCAAGCGCCCGTCGCGGCTCGCGTGGCTGCTCAAGGAACGCGTGCTGCCGCCGCTCTACTGGAAGGCGATGCTCAAGGGCCGCGAATGGCTCGCGAAGCCCGCCGTCGCACGTTGACCGGAGCGCGATGACGTCATGCTGATTTCCCTCGTACTGGGCGGCTTCGTCGGCGCCGTGCTCGGGCTGACCGGCGCCGGCGGCGGCATTCTCGCGGTGCCCGCGCTCGTCGTCGGAATGAGCTGGCCGATGCAGCAGGCCACGCCCGTCGCGCTCGTCGCGGTAGCAGGCAGTGCCGCGCTCGGTGCGCTCGAAGGCTTCCGCCGCGGGCTCGTGCGCTATCGCGCGGCGCTGCTGATGGCCGTGGCCGGCGTGCCGCTGACCACGCTCGGCGTACGGCTCGCGCACATGTTGCCGCAGCGCCTGCTGCTCACGCTGTTCGCACTGACGATGCTGGTCGTCGCCGGCCGCCTGTTGCGGCAGGCGCTGCGGCAGGCGGCCGGCGACGCCGACGCGTCGCCGCTGTGCGTCGGCCGCGTGAATCCCGATACGGGCCGGCTGGTGTGGTCCTGGCCGGTCGTCGTGGCGCTGGCGTCGACCGGCGCGATGACGGGACTGATGACGGGGTTGCTCGGCGTCGGCGGCGGCTTCGTGATCGTACCGATGCTGCGCAAGTTCACGAATGTATCGATGCACGGCGTGGTCGCGACGTCGCTGATGGTGATCGCGCTGGTCGGCACGGGCGGCGTGCTCGCGACGCTCGTGTCGGGCACGCGTGCGCCGCTCGACGTGACGCTGTGGTTCACCGTCGCAACCGCGTTCGGCATGGCCGCCGGCCGCGGCGCGTCGCGCCGCCTCGCCGCGCGGCACGTGCAGGCCGGCTTCGCGGCCGTGCTCGTGTGCGTTGCGCTCGGGTTGCTGGCGAAAGCCGCGTTCGGCGCATGAGCCACCGGCGGTGCCGCGCACGCGCCGCCAAACGAAACGCCCGGCCCGACTCGTCGTCGGCACCGGGCGTTTTTCATCGCGGCCGCGGCCTGTCCGTCAGCCCGCGTAACCCGCCATCCGCTTGCGTTCCTGACGCAGCATCACGAAGTTCGCGATCACGACACCGGCCGTCACCGCGACGATGAACAGCGTCGCGAGCGCGTTCATCTCCGGATTCAGGCCGAGACGCACGCGCGAGAACACGACGAGCGGCAGCGTCGTCGAGCCGGGGCCCGACAGGAACGCCGACAGCACGAGGTCGTCGATCGACAGCGTGAACGACAGCAGCCAGCCCGCGATCAGCGCCTGCGAGATCAGCGGCAACGTGATCGTGAAGAACACCTTCAGCGGCGTCGCGCCGAGATCGAGCGCGGCCTCTTCCAGCGACGGGTTCAGCTCGCGCACGCGCGACTGCACGATGATCGCGACGTACGAGATGCACAGCATCACGTGGCCGAGCCAGATCGTGAACACGCCGCGCTCGGCCGGCCAGCCGATCCACTTCGCCAGTTCGATGAACAGCAGCAGCAGCGAGATCCCCTGAATGACTTCGGGGATCACGAGCGGCGCGTTGATCATCCCGCTGAACAGCGCGAAGCCGCGAAAGCGCCCCATCCGCGCGAGCACGAAGCCGGCCCACGTGCCGATGAACACCGACGCGAACGCGGTCAGCACGCCGATCTTCAGAGACAGCCACGCGGCCGTCAGCAGCTCGTCGTCCTGCACGAGCGCCGCATACCAGCGAAACGAGAAGCCCGACCACACGGTGACGAGCTTCGACTCGTTGAACGAATAGACGATCAGGCTGAGGATCGGGATGTACAGGAACGCGAAGCCGGCAAACAGCGCCGCGAACTGCAAATAACGGTTCGGCTTCATCGACGGCCTCCCTGTTCCTTCGCCTGGAAGTGCTGGAACATCGCCATCGGCACGAGCAGCAGCAGCACCATCGCGCAGGTCACCGCCGACGCCATCGGCCAGTCCGCGTTGTTGAAGAACTCGTTCCACATCACGCGGCCGATCATCAGCGTGTTCGCGCCGCCGAGCAGCTCCGGAATCACGTACTCGCCGACCGCCGGGATGAACACCAGCAGGCAGCCCGCGATGATCCCGTTCTTCGACAGCGGCAGCGTGATCTGCACGAACGCCTTCCACGGCTTCGCGCCGAGGTCGTACGCGGCCTCGAGCAGGCGCAGGTCCATCTTCACGAGGTGCGCGTAGAGCGGCATCACGAGGAACGGCAGGTACGAGTACACCATCCCGATGTACACCGCGTAGTTCGTGCGGTACAGCTCGATCGGCGTGTGCGTGAGGCCGATCCACATCAGGAAGTTGTTCAGCAGCCCGTTGTTCTTCAGGATGCCGATCCACGCGTACACGCGAATCAGGAACGACGTCCAGAACGGCAGCATCACGCCCATCATCAGCAGGTTGCGGGTCGCCGGATTCGAGCGCGCGATGTAGTACGCCATCGGATAGCCGACCAGCAGGCACAGCAGCGTCGTGATCGCGGCCACCCACACCGAGTTCACGTAGGTCGCGAAATACAGGCTGTCCGTGAACAGGAACGCGTAGTGCGACAGGTTCAGCGCGATGTGCACGACGCCGTCGGTATACGACGCGAGTTCCGTGTACGGCGGGATGCCGAGCTGCAGCTCCGCGAAGCTGATCTTGACGACCAGCACGAACGGCACCAGGAAGAACAGCACGAGCCACGTGAACGGCCCGGCGACGACCGCCGACGCGCCCGTCAGGTTGAAGCGCCGCACCGGCCACTCGAGCAGGGACTTGAACGCGCTCATGACGTCAGCACCACGCCGGCCGTCGCGCTCCAGCGCACGTAGATCTCGTCGCCGAGCCCCGGTGTGTCGAGCTCGGAAATCGCGAGGCTCGACACGTTCGCGATCACCGTCTTGCCCGCGTCGAGCTTCACGTGATACAGCGAATAGCCGCCCATGTACGCGACGTTGCTGATGCGGCCGCGCGCCCAGTTGAACGCGCCTTCGGGCGGCTTGCGCGTGAGCGCGATCCGCTCGGGGCGCACCGACACCGTGACCGGCATCCCGAGCGGGCCCGAGATCCCGTGGCTCACGTACAGCCGGCTCGGCAGCTCCGGCGATTCGATGTACACGTGGTCGGGTTCGTCCTCGACGGTCACGCCGTCGAACAGGTTCGTCGAGCCGATGAATTCGGCCGAGAAGCGGCTGTTCGGGTATTCGTAGACTTCGTTCGGCGAGCCGATCTGCACGATCTGGCCTTCGCTCATCACCGCGAGGCGGTTCGCCATCGTCATCGCTTCTTCCTGGTCGTGCGTGACCATGATGCAGGTGACGCCGACCTTGTTCAGGATGTTGACGAGCTCGATCTGCGTGCGCTGGCGGATCTGCTTGTCGAGCGCGGACATCGGCTCGTCGAGCAGCAGCAGCTTCGGGCGCTTGACCAGCGAACGGGCCAGCGCGACGCGCTGCTGCTGGCCGCCGGACAGCTGGTGCGGCTTGCGCTTCGCGTACTTGCTCATCTGCACGAGTTCGAGCGCGGACGCGACGCGTTCCTTCAGCTCGGCCTTCGGCGTGCCTTCCTGCTTCAGTCCGAACGCGACGTTCGACTCGACCGACATGTGCGGGAACAGCGCATACGACTGGAACATCATGTTCACGGGCCGCTTGTACGGCGGCATCTGCGCGAGGTCCTCGCCGTCGATCAGGATCTTGCCCGACGTGACCGTCTCGAGGCCCGCGAGCATCCGCAGCAACGTCGACTTGCCGCAGCCCGAGCTGCCGAGCAGCGCGAACAGCTCGCCCTGGCGCACGGTCAGGTTGACGCTGCGCACGGCCTCGGTGTCGCCGAATTTCTTGACGACGTCGACGATCTGGACAAAGTTCTCGGCGCGCGCATCGGCGCCGGAGGAGGAAACGGAGAACGGCGCGCCCGCGACCGGCGCACCCGACTGGCTATTCATGATGTGCTGCTTCTCTCCTGCGTTAGACGAACAAAGCCCCCGGGGGCACCAGGGGCTTCATGACTGCGGGTTCACTTCGGCTCGCGTCAGCGGCCCGACTTCAGCTCGGTCCACAAACGCGTCTGCAGACGCTGGATTTCAGGCGGCAGCGGCTTGAGCAGGAACAGCGTCTTCACGACGTCGGCCGGCGGGTAGACGGCCGGGTCGTTCGCGACGTCGGGCCGCACGTACTTGCGGGCCTCGGCGTTGGCGCTCGGGTAGTACACCGCGTTCGTGATCGCCGCGTGTACCTTCGGGTCCTCGATGTAGTTGATCCACGCGAGGGCCGCTTCCTTGTTCTTCGCGTCCTTCGGGATCGCCATCACGTCGAACCACACCGGCGCACCGCCCTTCGGAATGTAGTACTCGACCTTGTACGGCTTCTTCGCCTCGATCGCGCGATGCTTCGCGATCACGACGTCGCCCGACCAGCCGAACGCGAAGCAGATGTCGCCGCCGACCAGGTCGTTGATGTAGCCCGACGAGTTGAATTGCGTGATGTACGGGCGGATCTTCTTCAGCACGTCCATCGCGGCCTTGTAGTCGGCCGGGTTCGTGCTCATCGGATCCTTGCCGATGTAGTGCAGCGTCGCCGCGAACATCTGATCGGGCGCGTCGAGCACCGACACGCCGCAGGTCTTCAGCTTCGACAGGTTTTCCGGCTTGAACAGGATGTCCCAGTTGTCGAGCGGCACCTTGCCGAGCGCCTGCTGCGCCTTCGTCAGGTTGTACGCGAGACCGGTCGTGCCGTACGCCCAGGGCACCGAGTACTTGTTGCCCGGGTCCGCGCCGGCGACGAGCGCCATCAGTTGCGGATCGAGGTACTTGAGGTTCGGCAGCTTCGACTTGTCGAGCGGCGCGAAGATGCCGGCGGCGATCTGCTTGCCCGCGTAGTTGCTGGTCGGCACGACGATGTCGTAGCCCGAGCTGCCGGTCAGCAGCTTCGCCTGCAGCGTGTCGTCGCTGTCGTAGTTGTCGTAGCGGACCTTGACACCCGTCTGCTTCTCGAAGTTCGGGATCGTGTCCTTCGCAATGTAGTCCGACCAGTTATAGACATTGAGCTGCGTATCCTTCGCCGCTGCCGCCGACGCCCCCACGCACAGCGCGAGCGCTGCGAACCGGCCCACTACCTTTGCTTTCATCCCGTTCTCCCTCCGGCCGGACACGTTGCCCGGCTGTCGTCTGCCTCGTCATGGCGGCGCATTCTGGCGCGCCACCCCTCGAAAACCCCGAAAACTACCATCATTCGCGCGCCGTCACAAAAAAAACATGCCGGTGTCGCGCAAACGGAACAGATTCCCGCCGCCAGCCAGCCAGGCTGCCCGCGCGGCGGGGCGTTCCGGGGGAATTCTATCGGGTAATCGGCATCTGTCCACCGGGAAAAACGGTCAGGGGCGAAACCGCGGTTGCATACCGGGCGCGCGGCCGGACGGTCGCGCCGGCGCACCGGGATCGCATGCCGGCCGGCGCCGGCCGACCCGGCGGCCGCGATGCATTAAAATGGCGGTTCACGATTCAACCGCGCGAACCCTTCCGATGGCCTCCAATCTCCACGACCTGCCCGACAGCCCCTGCATCGGCGTGTGCTCGACCCTCTTCGACGAAGTCTGCAAGGGTTGCGGCCGCACGGCCGCCGAAGTGTCGAACTGGGTGTTCCTGAGCGACGACGAAAAGCGCGCGGTGTGGGAGCGCATCACGCGCGAAGGCACCGCGATGCGCTTCCAGTACGACAAGCTGTAAATTCGCCGCACAAAAAAAGAGCGGCATGCCGACCGCCATGCCGCCAACCCCAACTCTGTTCTTTTCCTGCCGCGTCAGAACTTCATCCCGACGCCCACGCCGACGATCAGCGGATCGATGTGCAGCGTGCCGATGCCCTTGTCGCCCAGCGTCGCATCGGTGCTCATCCAGATCTTCTTCACGTCGACGTTCATGAACACCTTCTTCGTCAGTTGCACGTCCACGCCGAACTGCAGTGCGGGGCCGAAGCTGCTCTTGTTGATCGACACGCCCTCCCCGCCGACGTTGAGCCCGTTGTTGTAGAAGTACGTGTAGTTCAACCCGGCGCCGACGTACGGCCGCACCTTGCCCGCGTGGTTGAAGTGATACTGCAGCAGCAGCGTCGGCGGCAGCACGCCCACGCCGCCGAGATTGCCGAGGCTCGACGTCATCTGGTGCCGCGACGTGCCGAGGATCAGCTCGACGCCGAGGTAGTCGCGGATCATGTACGTGAAGTCGAGCTCCGGCACGATCGCGTTGTTCACGCCCGTGTTGATCGCGCCGAGCGTATCGCTCGCGCGCTCGTTCGGCTGGATGCTGATCGCGCGAAGCCGGACCAGTACGTCACCCTGGTTGATGCCGTCACCGGGCGACGCCGCGTGCGACAGCGACGGCATCGCGACGAAGGTGGCCGCGACGGCGGCTGCGGTGACACAAGTTCGAATCGTTTTATGCATGGTACGGACCCCCAAAGAATGGTTTCCATTCTCCATGTAGGGTCTTTTCGTCATCTTGATATTGGTCAAGCCAGCGTAAACGTGGGACGGTTTGCCGCAGGCTCGGTCGCACTGCCCGTCAGCAGCAGGTCGAGCAGATCGCGCACGCTGCGGATCGCGCGGCCGAACGGCAACGCTTCGCGGCCGCGGAAGAACAGCCCGTTCGCGACGTCGCCGCGCAGCGCGGCCGCAAGCCGCGTGTCGATGCAGAAGTGGCCGAATTTCTCGATGCCGTCGCGCAGCCCGCATACGCTCAGGCATTCGAGCGCGGTCGGGCAACGCTGCTTGAACGCGCCGAGCTTGTTGCGAATGCGCGTCTCGTTGCGCAGGTAACGATCGAGCCACGGCGTCTTCACCGCGCGGGCGGGCAGCCCCGTCACGCTGACGAATTCGACGATGTCGTCGGGCGTCGCATCGGCAAGCACGCGCTTGAAGTGCGGATGCGCATCCCCTTCTTCCGTCACCGCGAACGGCGTTCCGACCTGCACGCCATTCGCGCCGGCCGCGAACGCCGCGCGCACCGTGTCGTGACTGTTTACGCCGCCCGCCACGATCAGCGGAATCGTTTCGCGTTCGAGACCGAGCGACGCCATCACCTGCGCGGTCTCGTCGAGCACCCGCGCGAAATCGAAACGCGCGTCGTGCATGTCGTCGATCTGCGTGACGCCGAGGTGGCCGCCCGCGTGCGCCGGATGCTCGATCACGATCGCATCGGGCAGGCGTCCCTTCTTCATCCACTTCTTCAGCACCAGCGCGATCCCGCGGCTGTCCGACAGGATCGGGATCAGCGCGATGTCGTGCCCTTGCGTGAGATCGGGCAGGTCGAGCGGCAGGCCCGCGCCCATCACGATCGCGTCCGCGCCCTCGTTGCACGCGACGCGCACGTAGTCCGCGTGCGCGCTCACCGCCTTCATCACGTTGACCGCGATCATCCCGCGCCCTTCGCTGTACGTCTTAGCGAGACGGATCTCGCGCGCGAGCGCCTCGCGGTTCGCGGCCTCGAGCGTCGCGCGATCGGGTTGCGCGCGGCAGCGTGCGAGCAGGTCCGCATGATGGTGGCGCAGGTCGATGCTCGCGATCGTGCCGACCGCGCCTTCGCGCGCGACGCTGCCGGCCAGCCGGTGTGCGGAGATGCCGACGCCCATGCCGCCCTGCACGACGGGCAACAAGGTGCGGCCGCGAATCGTCAGCGGCGGAAAGGAACTGCGTACGGTCATCTGAAACCTCGTCGGAACATCGGAACCGCGATGATCGACGATCCACCGACGCGCACCTTGACGGCCGTCAATAAAAAAACGGCACGCGAGCGTGCCGTTTCCGTTCCATGCGGCGCGCGGCGCTCAGGCAGGCTTCGCCGGCTTCAGCTGCATCGACTTGTACTCGAGATACTCCTCGAGCCCGTACACGCCGTTCTCGCGGCCGTGCCCCGACTGCTTGTAGCCGCCGAACGGCGCGGCGGCGTTCCACATGCCGCCGTTGATGTCGACCTGCCCCGTACGGAGGCGGCGCGCAACGCGCATCGCGCGTTCGTCGCTGCCGGCCCACACCGCGCCGCCGAGCCCGTACGGCGAATCGTTCGCGATGCGCACGGCTTCCTCTTCATCGCGATACGTGATGATCGACAGCACCGGCCCGAAGATCTCTTCCTGCGCGATCGTCGATTTCGGATCGACGCGGCCGAACACCGTCGGCTTCACGAAGAAGCCCTTCGCGAGGCCGTCCGGCAGGCCCGTGCCGCCCGTCACGAGTTCCGCGCCTTCGTCGATGCCGCGCTGGATGTACGCCTGCACGCGCTGCTGCTGCACGGCCGACGCCAGCGCGCCGAGGCGCGTCGTATCCTGCCGCGGGTCGCCCGCGACGTACGCTTCGGCCGCGGCCTTCGCCAGCGCGCGCGCTTCGTCGTAGCGCGCTTCCGGCACCAGCATGCGCGTGTGCGCCGAGCAGGTCTGTCCCGCGTTCAGGTAGCACGCGTTCACCGTGCCCTTCACGGCCGTCGCGAAATCGGCGTCGTCGAGAATCACCGATGCCGACTTGCCGCCCAGCTCCAGCGCGACGCGCTTGACGCCCGCGGCCGCCAGCTCGGCCACGCGCTTGCCCGCGCGCGTCGAGCCCGTAAACGACACCATGTCGACGTCCGGATCGGTGGCCAGCACCTCGCCGACGACCGGGCCATAACCGCACACGAGGTTGAACACGCCGGCCGGCAGCCCGGCTTCGTGAATCGCTTCGGCGAGCATGAACGCGTTGAGCGGTGCGACTTCGGACGGCTTCAGGACGACCGTGCAGCCGGCCGCGAGCGCCGGCGCGACCTTCAGCGTGACCTGGTTCAGCGGGTAGTTCCACGGCGTGATCGCCGCGACGACGCCGACCGGCTCGCGCACCACGAGCGAGTTGCCGACCTGCGCCTCGAATTCGAACGACTCGGCGAGCTTCGCGTACGCCTTCCAGTTGTAGATCGGGCCGCCGACCTGGATCGCGCGCGACAGCTTGATCGGCATCCCGACTTCGCCGGTGATCGATTGCGCGAGTTCCTCGCTGCGCGCCTGCAGATGCTCGACGATCTTGCGCAGGTAGCCCGCGCGCGTCGCGGCCGGCGTGGCCGCCCATGCGTCGAAGGCCGCGCGCGCCGCGCGGATCGCGTCCTGCGCGTCGGATGCGACGCCTTCGGGAATCCGGCCGATCACGGCCTCGGTGGCCGAGTCGATCACGTCGATCGTGCCGGTTCCGGCCGGTTTGCGCCATGCGCCGTCGATGTAGAACTGGTCGTAGATTTTCATCGCTTCCGTCTCCTGTCGACCAGAGTTGGCGCTTTAGCGCTTACTCTGGTCCCATGCCCTTGTGCGGTCGACCAGAGTTGGCGCTTCAGCGCTTACTCTGGTCCCATGCCCTTGCGCGGTCGACCCGAGTTGGCGCTTCAGCGCTTGCTCCGGTCCCATGCGTCGCGGGAAAGCCGACATTCTAGCGAGCGTTTCGGTCGGCCGGCATGACGATTGACAGTTATTCGAAAGAATCGGGGAGCCGTCGCGCCGCGTAGCGCTCGCCGGCCGCGCATGCCGCCGGCGGCGTGTGCGCGACCGCCGCCACATCAGCATCGGCCCGGGTGCGCGGGCAGGCCCGCATCGTGCTATGTTTTTAATATCGGCACCGGCTCATTGCATCCGGCGCCGCCCGGAATCGACGCATTTCTTGAGCGCTGCCATGACCGACGCATCCCATACCCTCGGCTCGCAAGACCGCCTTGAGCTGCTCTGCTGGCTCACCTGCGGCAACCTCGGCGCGTTTTACCTCAACGAATCGTGGCCGGACGCCACGTTCCAGGTCCAGGCCGCGCACCGCTGGCTCGACCGCCATCACCGTCAGGCCGACTGGCTCGCGGTCGCGAAGCTCGCGGCGCTCGCGCAGGACATCGCGAAGCGGCATGCGGGGTTCGTCGACGCGTCGTGGGCGCGCGACGCGGTCGAGGAAATCGTCGACACCGACGATCTCGATTACCGCGCGAAACTCGTGCAATGGGTGTACGAAGACTGCTGCAAGGCCCTCGCGGACAAGCGGCTGGCCGACTGAGCCGTGGTGCGCGCGGGCCGCGGCGTCGCCCGGCGCGACGGTCTTGTCGCCGCTGCGGAAGTAACGGCCTGAATGGCTGACGGTGAACGGTGCACGAGCACCGCCCCCCCTTCGATGCCGGCACGCGCCGTGCGTGCCGCTGTGGTGCTTACAGCAGCGATTTCGCCTGCGTCAGTACCTTGTCGCAGATCTGCCTGGTCACCTGCTGTTTCAGGCCGCCGCCGCTCAGGTCGAGCTTGCCGCCGTTGCCGGCGTCGAGGATCCCGCTCGCGCCGCTCGTATAACCGCTGTCCGACGACGCATTGCCGCCGAGCTTGCTCAGCAGCGCGTCCTTCACCGACGACGCGCCACTGCCGGACGCGCCGCCGAGATAGTTGTTCTGGATGCAGAACTGCAGCAGGCCCGCGACGTTGCCGGTGCTGCCCGGCGTCAGCGACGCCCCGCCGCCGCCCGTCAGCGCGCCGCCGAGGCCGCCGAGGTTGCCGAGCGCACCACCCGCGCTACCGCCCGAATCGCCGCCGCCGACCTGTTTCAGGACATCGCCCAGCTGCGCATGGGCCACCGAAAACGGCGCGAGCAATCCGATCAGCGCGCCGGCAATGGTCGCGCGGTATAGACGTGCATTCATGTGAAGCCTCCCGGTTGTCACGGCGTGAGTACCGCGAATCGAATCCAAGCATACTCAATCCCCCCCTGCATGACAGCCTTCATGCCGGGTCCGAAACGTCAGGCATCGTGATATCGCGGCGATTTGACAATGCTTGACGGCGTGCCGGCCGGCACTGCAAGCTCGACATGCGACCGAAGGCGCGTACCGACGATCGCATTCCGTCTCGCCGGCGCGCATGAAACGTCGTGGAATCGTCGCCGCCGGCCGGCCTTCAACCTCGAACCTGAAGGATGCTCGCGTGGCGCTCGCCCATCGAATGCTGCTGATCACCGGCACAGCGGCTGCGCTGATCACCGGTTCAGGCACTGCCCGTGCGGCGCCCGCGGCGGCATGCCCGTCACCGTCGTTCGACCGCTATCCGGCACCGGCCGCGCGCGCGCCGCGCCAGCCGGCCGCATCGCCCCGCTTGGCCGGCAAGGAAGCACGCCTGTACCGCACCGTGATCCGCGACGCATTCACGCAACCGGCCAATTTTGCCGGTCACTATCGCGTCGCGATCTGGGGTTGCGGCACGGATTGCCGGAATTTCGCGATCGTCGACAAGTACACGGGCGCGACATACACGATGCCGGGCGTCACCGCCATTTCGGGCGTGATGGGCAACGACGACGAGCGCGTCGACTTCCGTGCCGGCAGTACGCTGCTGATCGTCGCCGGCTGCTTCAACGGCGATTGCGACGACAACCACGCGAAGGCCGCCCGGTTCTTCTATACGTGGACCGGCAAGCGCTTGCGCCCGATCGGCACCTGTCCGCTGCACGTCGAGCCGATTCAGTAGCCGGCGCGAATTGCGCTATCGTTCGTCCGGTACACCCTAGACGGCACGCCCGCCCGCGATGTCCATTCACCTCAGCTTCGACGACGGCCCCGGTCCGTCGACCCCTTCGCTGCTCGACGTCCTGCGCGACGCCTCGTGCCAGGCGACCTTCTTCCTGCTCGGTAAACATCTGGCGGGCGCACTCGACGTCGCCGCGAGAATGGCGCGCGAAGGCCATCGCCTCGGCAATCACACCCATTCGCATGCCAGACCGGGCGCGCTGGCGGACGACGCGCTGATCGGCGAGATCGAGGCGACCGACGCACTGATCCGCGACGCCTATTGCCGGGCCGGTATTGCCGCGCCGGACGCGATCCCGTTGCGTCTGCCGTACGGGCTGATGCCGCGGGACGATCGCGCCGGCGTGCTGGCGCGCCTGCGGCGCGAACACACGGGCTGGACCGCGATACTGGACGACTGGCAGCGGCCGGCGCCATCGCCGCAGGCGCTGTTCGACGCGATGTGCGCGCATGCCGACGCCCGCGCGACGCAGCGTCGCGACGTGCTGTTCTGCATGCACGACGGCTCGCGACATGGCGACGCGCGGCCCAACACGGTCGAAGCCGTCCGCCTGTTCCTGAATCGGCGAAGCTGAAGCAACGGCCGGTCAGTTTCCCGGCGCTGCACTGTCCAGCAACTGCCGCCAGCCGCCGAGAAAGCCGATGCCGGGCCCCGGCATCCACAAGCCGCGCTGTGCCGCCTCCAGATGGATCAGCGTCTGGTCCACGCAGAACAGCGTCATCAACGCATCGCGCTCGGCACGCATCCAGTCCGGTACACCGTCGCGCCGCGTCGCCGCATAGGCGTGCAAGCCGGCCTCCCAGCGCCGCGCATCGAACACGAAACGATCGTCCCTGCCCGCGTCGCGCGACAGCGCGAACAGTGCGAAGGCCGCCTCGAGCCACTGCGCGCCCTGCCCGGCATCGTCGAAATCCAGCACGCCGTTCACCGTGTGGCCGACATACAGCAGGTTGCCCGCGTGATAGTCGCCGTGCAGCCAATGCACCGGCCCCGCCAGCCAGTGCGCGGCGGCGTCGAGATGCGCGCCGATCCGCCGGATCACCGCATCGTAATCGCCGCTCAAACCGGCCGGCAGCGACGGCATCGCGCGCGCCGACACGCGCGCAAGACGGGCCGACAGCCACGCCAGCGGCGCCGATTCGCTCACGGGTATCGCGGCCAGTGCCGCATGCAGATGCGCGAGCGCGCGCATCGCATCGATCGCCCCCGCTTGCGCGTCATGCGGCAGGCCGGGATCGCCGTCGACAGGTTCGAACAGGTGCAGCCAGCTTCCATCGTCGATGAGCACGCCGGATTGCGCATCGACGGTCGGCCTCAGCCGCGGCAGCGCGGGTAATGCCGGCACCGTACGCGTCTCGCCGAGATGACCGAGTATCGACGCCTCGCGACCCACCTGCTCGGCCGGCTTGCCGGGCCACGACACGCGCAGCACCGCGCGCCCCGCGTCATACTCGACGAGATACGTTTTGTTAGTATGGCCCGATGCCATCGCCTGCACGCGTGCCGGCACGATGTTCCAGTACCGGCGCAGCCACGATTCCAGCGTTTTCACGTCACTCCTACTCGTTGCATTGACCATGTCAGAGCGTCCTTCGGCCCGCATGCGGGACCTCAATATCGAATGGCTGACGCGCGCCGCCGAATTCGACCATCTGTTCCAGACGCGCTGGCTCGGCGAGCGCTTCTTCCATCTGCCCGGCGACATGCTCGCGCTTCAGGAACTGATCTGGCGCGAACGCCCCGACTGTATCGTGCAGACCGGCATCGCGGCGGGCGGCGGTGTCGTGTTCTCCGCGTCGATGCTGGAACTGGCCGGCGGGCACGGCCGCGTCGTCGCGGTCGAACCGCGGCTGCGCGACGAGGTCAGGCAACGCCTGCAATCGCACCGGCTGGCCCATCGCATGGTGCTGATCGAAGGCGAATCGTGCGCGGCCGACACGCTCGCGGCGGTGCACGCGCAGCTCCGCGACGGCGCGCGCGTGATGGCGATCCTCGATCTCACGCATACCCATGCGCACGTGCTGCGCGAACTCGAATGCTATGCGCCGCTCGTGACGCCCGGCAGCTATGCGATCGTGATGGATACCATCATGGAGTATCTGCCCGCATCGATGTTCGACGGCAAGCCGTACGGCCGCGGCAACAACCCGGCCACGGCCGCGCGTGAATTTCTCGCCCGCGACGACCGTTTCGAGGCCGACCACGACATCGAGGACCGCGTGCTCATGACGCTGTCGCCAGGCGGTTTCCTGAAGCGAGTGCGCTGATCAGGCGAGCGGCTTGCGCGGAGCCGTCGCGCGCGGCGTAGCTGTCGCGAATCCGTGCCGCATGCTCGCGCAGCGGGCCCGGACGCAACAGGCGCTCGAGCGCAGCGGCAATCTCCGCGACGCCGGCACGCTGCAGATCGAGCACGCACGCCGCGCCGGCCCGCTCGACGAAGTGCGCCGAATGAAACTGGTCGTTGCAGAACGGCGACAGCAGCATCGGCACACCGCACGCGAGCGATTCCATCACCGAATTGGCGCCGCCATGGCTGACGAACGCATGCGTGCGCCGCAGCAGCGCCAGCTGCGGCGCATAGCGCACCGCGATCACGCGCTCGTCACCGGCCGGCAGCAGATCCGAATCGACCAGTTCGCCTACCGACAGCACCAGTTGCGCCGACGTCGCGCGCGTCGCGTCGATCACCTTCGAGAACAGGTCCGGATGGTAGTAAAGCTGGCTGCCGAGCGACATGTAGACGAGCGGGCGACCGGCGTCGATACGCGCCCACGGAAACGCCGTCTCGTCGCCGCGCGGCCCCGACGGCATCGCGGGGCCGACCAGCTCGACACCCGGCGGCGGCGCACCGACCAGCGCGTCGGTCGTGAACGCGAGCGTCAGGTGCGGCGACAGGACATCGCACCCGCGAAAACGCGCATCGAGCCCGTAGCGCGCAAACAGCCCGGCACGTTCCGGCGCGAGCCATCGCACCGTGCGCAGCAGTTCCGAATCGAGATCGTCCGGCAGCACCGGATTCAGCGAATTCGACATCGACACCCACGGCAGCCCTTCCAGCTCGGCGGCGATCGCGGCCGCGTAAAGCAGCGGATCGATCACGACCACATCGGGCCGCCAGTCGCGCAGCACCGCACGGATGCCGTCCACCTGCGACGGCGCCAGGTCGATCAGCAGCGTGCGGATCCAGTGCCGCAGCCAGTCGGCGTCGCGGATGTTCGCGGCGAAGCTCGCGCCGCGCGACAGGTCGTGGCGCTCGGGCGTCTCGCGCGGCCCGACGAACGCGAAGTCGCCGGCGCCGTCGAGCTGTTCGCTGATATCGGCCGGCGCATAGAACGCGACGTCGCAGCCGGCCGCGCGCAGATGCTGGGCCGGGCCGATGCACGGATTGACGTGGCCCTTCTCGGGCACGACGCAGAACAGGATGCGTGTCATGAGCGGTTCAGGTTGGACGATGCGCGGCATCGAGATGAAGGTGCTCGAGATGATCGAGGATCAGGGTCAGCGTCGCCCACAGCACGCGCTCGGTATCGGCCCGCAGCGCGGGCGCGGCAAGGCCGAGCGTACCGGCCAGCGCATGCGTGCGCTCGCGATCGAGCAGCGCGCCGAGGTCCATCGCCGGCGCGAGTCGTCCGCGCTTGGGGCCGTGCACCAGACGGTCCGGCAGGTTCAGGCGCGCACCGAGATCGCGCAGGCATTGCTTGTTCGGGTCCGGCGCGATGCTCGTCAGATGCGCGACGACCTCCGCATCGACGAACGGCGGATGCAGGTCAACCGCCGCCGCATCGAACAACGCGTGGCACAGCGGCAGGTAATTGGCCGACCGGTCGCGGCGCAACACCTGATCCGCGCCGTCGCCGGTAATTGCAACCTCGATGCCGTCCGCCGCCATGGCCTCGGCCAGCAACCGCTTCGCGACCGGATGCAGATTGAACATCGGCTCCTCGACCGCATGGGTCGTTCTCGGCAGCGCCGCGACGAAATCGGCTTCATTCGCCCGCACGATCTTCACGTTCGCCTGCATCTGCGTCGCGAGTTCAAGCGCCGCGTCGAGCTCGCAATAGTCGGGCATCTCGGTCGCGAGCACGTAGGCCGTCACGTGCGGCAGCGCGCCGAGTTCACGCAACAACGCGAGCAGCAGCGCCGAATCGAGGCCGCCGCTCAGCGCCAGTGCAACGCGCTTGCCGCTGTCGAGCGCGCGTTGCAGCGACGCGCGCAGCACGGTGTCCAGATCGGCATGCCGCGGCCGCTCGGGCGACGGCTGCACCGTCAATCCTTGCGGCGAACGGATCAGCGCATGCCCCGGCGGCACCGCGAGCACGTCGCGCAGCACGGTGCGGCCGACGAGCCGCTCGCCGCTCAGGTAACCCTCGATCGCGGCCGCGTCCGGCGCGCCGGCCGGCTGCGCCGACGCGCGCAGGACGGCGCGGATGCCGGACGCCGACACGCCGCTGCGCGGATGGTAGTGAAGACGATCGAACCCGAACGGGTCGCGCGTGCCGACGATCATGGATAACGAGCCTTCAGGATGTCCACTTCAATGCGTTTCAGAATGCGATGCGGCGCCACCGGCGCGCTGCCGCCCTGGCAATGCAGGCACGCTTCGAGCGGCGCGTCGCGCTGCAGATAGGCGAGCATTGCGTCGAGCATGTCCTCATCGTCGCGCAACGGCAGGCCGTCGGCCTGGAAATCCTTCTCGCCCCGGTAAAGCGTATGGAAATGCGCGGGACGCGTGCACGTGTAGAACATGCCGTCGCGAATCATGTGGCAGCGCTCGCGAATCCAGCAATCGTGATAGAGACGCTGCGCTTCGTCGCGGTCCGTGCCGGGCTGGGCGCGATTCATCGTCGTGAACACGTCCTGCACCTTCCAGTTCAGGCGTACGCCGAAACGCGCGGCCTGGCGCTCGACGTGCGCGATCAGTTCGGGCGAAAGCGCCGGCCTCGGATAGCGCGAGATCGTCAGCGCATCGACCGCTTGCCAGAACGCGTCCGGCATCTCGCCGAGTTTCAGGCCGTTGGTCGTGACCGAGATCACGGGCGCGATACCCGTGCCGCGCACGCGTTCGACGATTTCGACGAGCGCCGGATGCAACAGCGGCTCGCCGCCGACCAGCTTGAACATGCGCGGGCTCAATACCTTCGCGGCCATGCGCAGATCGGCCTCGATCGAATCGGGGCTCGCGTGCCACGCCGGCAGGAGCGGCGACAGCGAGCAGCATTCCGCGCAGGTCAGGTTGCAGTGGTCGACGATATGCGCTTCCAGCGACCGCGTCCGGATGCGGCCGTTTTCGACCCGGTAATCGCGATCCAGCGGCGGCGGAAACACATGCTGGCGCTCGCCGGACGGCGGCGGATTCGGGATCTCGTTCGGATTCACACTCACGTCAGCTTCCTGCTTCCACGCAACGGGAAAAGAAATCGACCAGATGGCCGCGTGCGTCCACCATCGCGGATGCCATCGTCACCGCGCCGCTCAGGTGCGACGCGAAGCGCGACGGATCGTCCAGCCAGCCTTGCACGATCCACAGCTTGAGTGCGTGCTGCAGACACGCCGCATCGACCGCCCAGGCGATACGCGCCGGATTCACCGGCCGCACCCGCTGGTAGGCACGCACGAACGCTTCCGCCCGTTGCGGCGCTTCCAGCGGCAGATGATTCAGGCAGCGTACCAGTTCGTATTCGCGCGGCGCGCCGATCGACGCTTCCCAATCGAGGATCAGCGGCGGCAGCCGGCCCGTGAACAGATAGTTGAACTGGTTGTAGTCGTTGTGGATCGGGTACTGCGGGTCGTCGGCGGGAAACGCGTCGAGACTGCCGGGATAGTAGCGATCGAGCATGCGCAGCGCGAGATCGACGTAACGGCGCAAGTTCGCGGCGTTGCCGTTCGAGCGCGAGCGATTCAATGCATCCAGCAGGCTGCGGCGCACCGCATCCGCGTCGATTGCAGCCAAGCGCGCGCGAATCGTATCAAGTGACGGCAGATGAAGCCGTTCGAGGCCCAGGTGCAACGCAGCCAGACTCGCGCCGAGCGCATCCCATTCGGCCGGTGAAAACGTGTCGTAGGTCCTGAACTGCGCGGCCTCCCAGCGCGTCAGCATCGCGTGCGAGTGTTGCCCCGTCCACAGCGGATCGCCGTCCGTCGTGCGCTTCAGCGTCTGTACATGGAACCGGGTATCGCCGTGAGTTTCGAGGTGCGCGAGGATGGCAGCCTCCTTTGCCGCGCGTGCATGGTGCTCGGACGCGTAAAGCTTGACGGCCATATCGCCGCCGTCGGCCGGCAGATGCCACACGCGTTCACTGACCCGGCGCGGCGCGGGACCGCGGCCGAGCGCGTAGGCCTCTCGAATCTCGTCGAAGGTGGCGGCGAGCGGCCCCATTCAGATATGCTCGGCCGGCCCGTGCCGATACGGATGACCGGTCAGGAACGTGTTGTGCCCGACGTAGCGCAGCTTGTACATCGCCGGCCGGAACAGCACCGAAGGATCGTTGTTCGCGATGCCCAGCAGCGGATACAGGTCCTGCCGCACGAAGAACGCGTTGTTGCCCATGTCGTCGCAGCAGACGAGTTCATAGCCCTTTTGCCTGCCGAGATGAACGAGCGATTCGAGGCTTGCGCCGTAATAGGTCGAGCCGTCCCATTCGTGATCCGGGTTGAAGCACATGACCCAGCGCTCGGGCGGCGTGTAGTACGGGTTGTACTCGATCACGACGATGCGCGGCTTGAACGCTTGCAGCCCACGCCAGACCCAGTAGTCGTTGCCGTCGATGTCGATCGACAGCAGGTCGAAGTCCTCAGGCGTGTCCGCATCGGCGAGCAGGTGGTCGACCGTGTCCGGCTGGACGCGGTCGTGATGCAGCCGGACGCGCTCTGCACCCGCGTAGTGAGCGGCAAGCTTGCCGAACCGGTACGCGCTGCCCTCCACCAGTACGCCGGCCCAATCTTCCTCACGCAGCAGCCGCGCGGTGTTGCTGTTGCGCAGGCCGTCGCTCGCGCCGATATCGACGCAGAAGCGATTGACTGGCGCGATTCGCTCCATCATGCGCAACAGGATGCCCTCCTCGGTGCCCTGCGCGTACAGGCTTGGCGCAAGGCCGGACAGGTCGAGCGGGAGAGAATGGTCCTGCATCGAGAAACGGGCTCCGGGTCGGAATGGGGAATGGCGACGTGCGTTTGGAGTGTAATTTACCCGAAGTCGATTGAGCAGAGGAAACCGGAATGGGCGACGCCAGCGGGCGTCGCAACCGGCGGAAACAAAAAGGGCCGCCAAGTACAACTCGGCGGCCCTCTTGGGTGCAACGGATCAGGTACGATTCAGGACACTTACTCCTGCCCCTGACTCGTCAGGAATTCCTCGTAATTCCCGCCGAAGTCAAACAGCGTGCCATCCGTGCGCACTTCGATGATCCGGTTCGCCGGACATGCCTTGTAAGTCTTCTATCCACGGGCTGCTCGAAGTTCAACCGCCAACTGTTCCAGTAATCCCGTAACTTGGGTCATTGGCGCAGCCATATACGAAACTCGGGTTACAGCGCTCAACAAGCGTATGCGCAACACGATTTGCGGCGATGCTCGCCTCCGAATCGTTCGCTTCCCCCGTCCCGATCGGCTTGTTTCTTCCTACCCGGTAAAGGTTCAGGTCGTAGGCGACAATCGTAAGCGGCCGTTGTCCTGATGATTGAAGAATCGATTTGAAGATCGGCTTTCCAACGTAGAGCGCATACGTTGCCCCCAAGGCGACGGCATCCCGGTCGCGAACTTCCTGCGTCGGCGGCTCTTCGGTCGTCACGGACACGATCCTTGCATTGATGCCTTCCGCAGAGATCGCCGACGCAATCGACGCGTTGAATTTGTTGCACATATTGAGCAACTGATTCATCCTCCGACGACGGTTCTCATACTTGATTTCAACCGTATCCCAAACGTATTTCGATAGCGTGCCGTCAAGCTGGTAATTGCCGCACGACTCGACGTACACAACAACCGGTGCGAGTTTTTGCTCGCGCGGGATGTCCGCCATGTTCGAAGCACAGCCGGCAAGTGTCGCCGATGCTGCCATGAGAATCAGCGCAGAATTTTGTTTTATCGATTTCAAGGTTTTGTCCCCTTTTGTACTGCACTGAAAATCTGCACGCTAGACTTCATGTCATCGCGGTCGGGAAAAATGGTCAGAATTGAGCCGTCACTTGAAACCCGAGCGTGACGCGCGCGGTCGGAAATCCAGACGGCTTGTAGACCGGCGTACCGGCGAACAGGTCGTAACCGTAGCCGCCGAAGCGCGTCGCGACGCTGCCCTTGATCCCGATTACGGCACCGGCCAACTGCGTACCGACCAACGCAACCGGTTGCGGCCCCCAAACGCGACCGTAATCCAGTCCCGCATAAATCGCCTGTCCGGTCTGTCCGATCGGCATCTGCAGTTCGTTGCGCCAGTAGAAGCCGCGCGCCGCCGCCAGCATCGTTTCGCCGTCGAAACCGCGAACTGTGTAGCGACTGCCGATCGTCAAGTCATCGATGTAGTACAGCGAGTTCCCGGTATATTGGCCGTGGATGCTCGTCACGTATCGGAACGGCTGCTTCGCGATCGCAAACGGCACCGACAGGTTCGCATCGAGTACCGCCATCTTGAAACGGTAAGTCGGACCGCCACCGGCAGCAAGAATGTCGTCCTGCGCACCCAAGCCCCCGACGCCCTGTCGGTACGCCAGCGTGCCGTCGAACTGCGCCCCGTCGAAGTAGTGACGATCGGTCAGGCCGAATTCAACGAACGTGTTGTTGCGACGCTGCTGCGGGATTTCCGTGTCTTCGATGAAGCTCTGGCCGAAGCGACGGGACAAGCGGACATAGCCGCCGAATACGTCGTTCTGGCTTCGAGCAAGCACTCGGGCAAGCTTAAAATCGATTGTTTTTGAATTGCCGCTTGCAACGAATGTTTGATTAACGCCAGCGATTTGCTGGTAGTACGTGTTTGTGTAGGCCGATAATCGTTTCGTTGATTTCATCTTCACCTAACCCTCGATCCTGCTATCTCATCGGCAATCGTTTTCAACGAAAAATATCAATACCTCTCAATTAACGCTCGCCTCTTATTTGCTTAAGGAAGTCAGGATCAATCCAGACCTCACCAACATCATTTGGATCAAGCTCAACGTCGCCCACAGAGAATGGGCGAAGTACGTCAAGAAATTTGGATAAAGAGGGGGCGATCTTTGTAAGAGCCTTCACTCCCGGCACTTCATGGTCAAAGAAATACACCACCCCAAATTCGCGTTCCTTGATCGACAAGCAAACATAATTCCCTCCAGACGCGTAAGCAAATGGTAGAAATTTCTTCGGCCCGGTTTTTTCAATGAGCGATTTGCAATAGATGATTTTATCAAAAGGAATAAATTGACTTACCCCCGCGTTGTTGCCCCCAGGAATATCAAATATATTCTCTTGGATGTAAGCACCATTCATTGTCCCAAGCAGGTCAATATATTCTTGAGGTAAACTCACCTTTATGGTTGCTTCAAGATTTTTGATTGCATCCGACGATGGCGCCGGCAATGCTTTGCGAGCCTCAATTTTCACGTCAATCTCCCGGCGGTTGAAGGACAGCGGACCCACCTGTGTGGCGCACCGCATTATGAAGGTCTTGCGGTATCAAAAGCATAGTCTGACCATTTTCGACGTGGTGCCAAACACAGCCTTCGGGAGTTTCCGATAGTCCGACCTTCTTATTGGCAAGAGCTTCATCAGTTCGATAGTTGCCAGTCAAGTTGCTGATGTCTGTTTTAGCCTTCGCGTAGGGCAAGAAATCAGGGAACCCCTGCGAATTAAATTTAATTCCTTGGGGATACTTCTGCTGAATCTCAGGCGACAGCTTGTCCATCGGAAACTGCTGATCGGCGTATTTGCTGTTAATTGGGTAGCGCCCGTTAACCAGGGGTAACCCATCGCGTCCAACGCCAGTTATGGCTGCCGCCACGCCGAAGCCGGCACCCGGTGATGCTCCGATTCCAAGCTCCGCAATCAGCTCCGCCCCCTGCAACGACTTGAGCGCATCCATGCCAGCATAGCGCGTGTAGCTCTGAAGCGCTGCTGTACGGAGCGACATTAAATTCGTGTCGGACGACTTGAGATTCAGCAGCTCGTCCATCTCGGCGGCAGACAGGCTCCCGGTATTCCGAAGCTTCTGTTGCAGTTCGTTTTCGCGAGCACCGTATTCGACTTGCTGCTGCCGAAGATCGGTAAGCACGGCCTTACATGCATCGGCACTGGCGCAGTCCTTTACCTTGGCTTCGTTCGCTTCCCAGAGCTTGCCATACTGCTGCTTGACCTTCTGGTTACACACCGACGGATCGGCTGCCGTCGAACAACTGATTTTCGCCAACGAGCGTGCGGTCTGGATAGAAGCGGGATCAACACCTCCATCTTCTGTGCATGACGCCCGTACAACGGCGTACCGTGCAGCCGCGTGAATTCGCGATTGCACGTCCCGCACAAGAAGCGCGGAATTCGATGACCACTCAGCGCGTTCCGATATCCTTGAACGCCGACACGTACAGAGCCGCAATGGAAACACGGCGGACGCGGCTCCGAATTTGACGACACCAACGCATCGATATGCCGCTGCAGAAATGCGGTCAGTTCACGATCTTCCTGCGTTGAATGTTGCCGAGAGTTCTTCTTTGTCAACATACAAATTGCATTGCTCGCAGCGACCGCTCAAATCTGCACCGTGACCTGAAATCCGACCGTCCAACGTGCTGTCGGAAATCCGGACGGCCTCTCGTCAACACTCGTCAAATCCAGCGAGCGAATTTCGCTACGGCCATCACTCCACTGAACAAAGCCAACGAAAAACAAATTTTCTTGTTGAGCAGCCAACGCGGCACCCGCTCACGTTGCGCGATACTCAGTCCCTGAGCGCCAAGGGCGAAGTAGAAAAAAATGCCTACCGCCGCGACCCAACCCACCACGTCGTAAAGCGGTCCAAATATCTGGCTCCCGTAGGTCTGTGCCATCGTGTCCGTCCTTGTATCGATGCTCTAGAATTGCGCCGTCACCTGAAATCCGACCGTCACACGTGCTGTCGGAAATCCGGATGGCTTGTAGACCGGCGTACCGGCGAACAGGTCATAGCCGTAGCCACCGAAGCGCGTCGCGACGCTGCCCTTGATGCCGATTACGGCACCGGCCAGTTGCGTACCGACCAACGCAACCGGTTGCGGCCCCCAAACGCGACCGTAATCCAGTCCCGCATAAATCGCCTGTCCGGTCTGTCCGATCGGCATCTGCAGTTCGTTGCGCCAGTAGAAGCCGCGCGCCGCCGCCAGCATCGTTTCGCCGTCGAAACCGCGAACTGTGTAGCGACTGCCGATCGTCAAGTCATCGATGTAGTACAGCGAGTTCCCGGTATATTGGCCGTGGATGCTCGTCACGTACCGGAACGGCTGCTTCGCGATCGCGAACGGCACCGAGAGGTTCGCGTCGAGTACCGCCATCTTGAAGCGGTAAGTCGGACCACCACCGGCAGCAAGAATGTCGTCCTGCGCACCCAAGCCCCCGACGCCCTGTCGGTACGCAAGCGTACCGTCGAACTGCGCCCCGTCGAAATAGTGACGGTCGGTCAGACCGAATTCAAAGAACGTGTTGTTTCGACGCTGCTGCGGGATTTCCGTATCTTCGATGAAGCTCTGACCGAAGCGACGGGACAAGCGGACATAGCCGCTGAACACGTCGTTCTGACTGCGGGCAAGCACTCGGGCAAGCTTGAAATCGATCGTCTTCGAATTGCCGCTCGCGACGAACGTCTGGTTCACACCGGCAATCTGTTGATAGTAGGTGTTCGTATAGGCCGCAACCGTAGCGGTCCAGTAGCCCCACGGAATCGAATAGAAGCCGTTCCAGCCGTGTGACCCAAGGCGCTTGTCGCCGAATTCAAGGTCTTGACTGACGCCGACGTTGAACACGTCGTTCAAGCCGAGCGGGTTATCGATGCCGATCGACAGGTTGCCCTGTAGCTTGCCCGTTGCGCGCGTGCCCGAATTGTCGATCGATGCGACGACGGTCCACGGCTTGCCACGCTTCACGTCCAACACAATATCGCTTTCGCCGGGCTGGTCAGCGGGGACAATCTGCATCGAAACGTCCTGACTGGTGACGCGCTTCATTTGCTCCAGACCTTGCTCAAGGTCGCGCAGGTTCAGCACTTCACCGTCGCCGGTCGGGAACGCGGTTTTCCACGTGCCGCGCAACTTTTCGTCGGCAAAGCGAACGTGTCGGATCACGCCGGGAATTAGCGAGACTTTCAACGTACCGGACGACAAATCCTGTTCCGACAGTAGGACACGCGTCGTGATGTAGCCCCGCGCCAAGATCGCACGCGACAGCCCCTTGACGATCGTATCGACGCCTTGTTTACCGACGCATTCGCCCGCGTAGTGGGCGAGCCATTCGCGCGCAAAGGCGAAGCGATCCATCGGCAGCGCGGATGCGCCGGCTGACTTCGCAAAGGCCGGCAACGAATCCGGCACGTCGAGCGCAAAGCGGTCAATACGGAAACACGGCTGTTCGCTCGGCAACGTCGGATAAGTTTCGACGCGCGGCACTTCCGAGCGCACGGAACGGACACGAAGCGCGGCGTCGCGCTGCTGCGCGTCGCGTTGCTGCTGCGCCTGTCGATCCTGTTCCGCGTTCACACGTGCGGCGGCAGCTCGATCTTCTGCGGTGGGTGCCTGCTGTGCGTGAACCCCGAGCGATAACAAGGCCGTGATCTGTAACACCGTCAGCCGCTTAACAATTGTCATTGTTATTAAATCACTTATATTTGATCGGCAATCTTGATTGCCGATCAGTCAAATATATATTTCTTAATCAACAATCCAGCGAAAATCATCCAAAATGCAGCCACAACAATCCAGTAATTTCTACGGGAACTCTTGCTCATTTTGGACCATGTCTCTTCGTCCGGACCACCTGGCGCGACCATATAAATTCCTATTTCTTCGGGTTATTCAAAGGGACGGCATGACTAAATGGCGAGACGCCAAAGGAGATTTTCCCCGGCGACGCGATTCCAAGCTCAAGCGCAGTGCTTCCGCCATAGGAATGTGTTATCGCAATAAATGCATTCACATCAAACGGCGTCGGTACGGACAAATATGCCTGAGTTGCGTCGCCGGTCATAAACGAATTAGTTGAGGTAGCGTCATGGGCGCCCCATATCCATCCCAACGTCCCGACAATACCAGGCATCGTCGTAATCGAACGAGGATTAGCTTGGGTGACCCCTCCAGATACGTATGTTGTGCCGTCATACAGGTTCATTGCAATACCCCCGCTAGCAGAAAGAGAGCCAGATCCTACAGTCGCGTAGTTGGGGCCAATGGCATTTATCGGTGACGCATCAGCATTTGCTGAGTCAGCGTTGATTGCCGCAACAACCAGAGACGGGTTGCACGGTGCAGAAGCATTACACACCTTCGAGAGCATGCTGTACTTCCGCAGATCGTTACCTTGGTTATACAACTGTACGCCGGATGCAGTTGCAGCTCCCGCTGCGCCCCCTACAATGGCACCGCCAAGCCCCGCGACAATGTTCGCAGAGATGTTGCCAAGTAGTTCGGAACCCGTTGTCGATGCTACGCCCTTTGAAATGCTTTCAAGTTCGCCAGCCATCGCAGACGACAACCCCGCACCAGCAGCACCACCGATCGCACCGAATGCGCCGCCGCCTAAGCCACCGATAAGCGCACCACCCGCAACGTGCAGTGCAGCGCGATTTGAGCCTCCTTCATCCCACGAGTTAGCTTCGGCTTGATAGGCGGCTTGTGCCGTCTTGTCACCTGCGAGCCCGGCCGTATCGGCTGCGCGCTGGGCTTCGTCGCGCTTGGCATCTGCGTAAGCGCCGATACCTTGCGATACCACCTGGCCGGCCGCTTGCGCGGCATTCATCGTGTCGGCCTGCTTATCCAGCAGATTCTGCACGTCCGGCGTCTTCGACACCGTTCCGTTCAGGTTCGACGTGTCGCGATTCAGGTTAGCCAGGTCCTGTGTCTGGCCTGCCGGATTCGTGACATTGATCGTGCCGGCGCTAACATCACTACGCGTGGTTGCGTTCTCATTTCCGCTGTCCGATTGCGAAATCATCGGCGTCACGCCGCCCGAACCACTTACCGAACCGGGTCCGATAGCCTTGCCGGTATTGCTCACGCCTACGCCAGCACTAAACCCATTGCTGTCCGCCGCGTAGTGCGAGTGATTTTCGATATCGCTGTAAGTCAACGAACCCGTCGTCAATGTGTTCTTCGACGCATCGGCCGTGCTGCCGATATATGCACCCTTCAGGTCGGTATTGCCCTTGACGTTGATATTGAAACCGCCGTCGCTGGCTTGAATACCGGCCTGTTCGTTCACGCCCGCATAGCTGCCATCCGCATGGCCGTTCTGCGCGCTGAAACTCGCGCTTCCGCCGCCCATCGTGCTGACGCTAATACCGCCGCCCGCGCTGCTTTGATGTGCCGTGCTGTACGTCGTGTCCTGCACGCTCTGCACGTTCAGGTTGCCGCCGACATCGGCCGTCACAGCACGGCCCGCCACGTCCGAACCAATGATGTTCGTATCGCCGCCGCTGATCATGGTGACGCTGTTCGCACCGGTCACGTGCGTATTGTTCTGCATCACGGCATCGCTGTTGCCGTCGCCGTGCGCGCGCGACATGGCGGCCGACACCCCGATGCCATTCGTGCCGATCGACACGCCGACGCTTGCGCTTGACGACGAATTCGAGCTGCGCGTCGAATCGGTGTTCATCGTGTTCTGCAGATCAATCTGATTCTTCGCGGCGAGCAACACATCGTTGCCAGACACGTTCGAACCCGCCACCGTGATGTTGCCGCTGCCCGGCGTGCCATTGCCGGTCGCAATCAGCGACGTGGTGCCGCCGGCCGACAGGCTCGATCCACGCTGTGTCGTCTGGTTTTCCGACGTGTCGAGTCTGCTATGGCTCGATCCCACGCTGACTTGAACGCCGATGCTCGGCGTACCGCCGCCAGCCAGCGCGCCGCCGGTCAAGCCAGCTACGCCCATCGCGGCATTGCCGGCCGCAGCAATTGCGTGCAGCGCCGTTGCACGGCTGTCGCCGGCACCGCTCTTTGCTGCCTGCGCCTGTTGATACGCACCGTTGATCGCGTCGCCGATGCTGCCCGACAGACCGAGCGTGACCCCGCTGCTGCTGGTCGTCTCGCTATGGGTCTTGTTGCTCGTATCCGTTGCGGAATCGATCACGACGTTCGCGGCGCTGCCCGTCAGGTTCTTTCCGGCAATCAGGTCGCTACCCGTCACGTGCAGGGTGTCGCCGGCCTTGACAGTCAGGTTGCCATTAATCGAACCAACCGTGCTCGCGTTGTTCGTGACGGATGAAGCATGATCCGTATCCGCCTTCTTCTGCGTGCCGATACTCACGCTCAGGCCGCTTGTACCGATGCCCGAATGCGTTTCGCGATAGTAGCTGTCCTGCGTGACCGTATCCTTGGAGGTCGTGATATTGACGTTGTGCGTTGCCGCAAGACTCACATCGTTCGTACCAACGACGGTACTGCCTTGGACAGTCAGGTCGTGGCCCGATTGAATGTTGACGGTATTGCCCGAGACCGTACTGCCGACACCGACGTTCGCATGCGTGTCCGTCATGCCATCGGTCTTGGTGCTGCTGACGAAGCTGCCGCGTTGAACCTGCACCGATTGGTACTTGTCGTGTTCCTCACGGGCTTCGTTCACCGTGATGTTGCCCGTTGCAACGATGTTCGCCGAACCGGTGGCATTCTCAACGCCGTTCGTCATGCCAGCGGTGAGGGACGAACCCGTGAGCGTCACGTTGCCTTTCGACGCGTCGGTGCTCGCCGCCCCGAGCGACGCATTGCCGCCTGCCGTGAACTGCGTGCCGACGGCGTGTTCGTCGTAGTTGTGATCGACTTCTTTACGCGTCTTGCTGTCCGCCGCAACGTTATCGAGCTTCGCGGTATCCGTGACCGTCGTCGCCGTCAGGTTGCCGCCCGCAAGCACCGACAAATCCTTACCGGCGGTTACCGTCACGCCTTTGAGCGTCGTATCGTTGCCGCTTTGCATCCCCACGCTGCCGCCTGCGGTGATGCCGCTCGTTACGTTCTTCGTCGTGGATTCTTCCCAATGATGTTGATCGTTCAGATACATCGATTGGTTCGTCGTGGACTGAACCGTATCGACGTTGATATCGCGGCCCGCCGTGACCAGCGCATCGCCGCCGGCCGACAGATTTGCACCGTGAAGCGTCAGGTCGCGACCAGCCTGCACGGAAAGGTCGCCCGTTGCTGCGATCGTGCCTTGCTGGCCGATCAAGCTTGTATTGGCCTTACTTGCGCCCGATGCACCGGTCGCACCCACCGCATCAACCAGCGTCGTGTTGACGATATCGCGACCGGCCGAAACGGCAACGCGATTGCCAGTGATCATCCCCGACGAGTTCACCACGTCGTTGCTGGCCGATACGACCGTCGTGCCGTTCGCGCTGCTGCTCGAAATCGTGCCGCCGCGATTCAGGATATCGGTCGCGGTGAGAACCGTCTTCGTGCCGCCCTTGATGACGCCCGTGTTGGTCGTGCTGCCCGTCGTGTGAATCTCAACGTCGTCCGCCGCAATCAGCGCACCGGTCGGTTGCAGATCGTTCGCATGCGTTTGCGCCATGTAGACGACCGGAGCCAACACGTGCGTCGTGCTGCCGTCGGGCAGCGTCACGGTCTGATCAACGAGCCAAACGATATCGCTCGTCAGCGCGTCCATTTGCGCAGCGGTCAGCGCCATGCCGGGCACCAATCCGAAGTTCTTCGCGTAATTCGCACCGTTCGTCATCAACGCGCGATACTCATCTTCGGCGCTCGCGTAACCCGGCAAGAAAGTGCGCCCCGTCAGTTGCGTAATCTGATTGCGCACCATCTGCTGCTCATACATCCCGTCGCCCAAGCGCTTTTCGATGCTCGCCGGGTTCAGGTTCAACTGGCCGAGCATGTAGTCGCTCGAAATGAAATTCGTATAGCTCGTCAACCGTGGATCGGTGACGATCAGATACGGCTGGCCAGGCGCGTCGTGAATCGAATAAAGACCGCTCGTCGGTAACGTGATCGGCAATGCGCCGGACGCATTCGCCACCGATTGCTGCGCACCAACAGGCGTCGATGCCCCGCCTGCGGCACCGACCGGCGTCAACTTTCCACCGGACACGCCCTCATTGGCCGAATTATTTCCAAGCGTGCCGCCAGTTGCGCCCGTCGAAGAATTCTGCGCCGCGACATTCTGGTTGTTGACATCCTTCGCGTCGATGATCACCGACTGGTTGGCGACAATCGTGCCCCCCGTGCCGCCGATGGCAACGGGTGTATAGACCTTCGAAGGCTGAACGATCGTTCCGCGATCCCGCGTCGTATCCTCGTTCCACGCGTACATCGATACGATACTGTCGGTCTGATACTGATACAGCGTCCGCCCGACGTTGTTCACGACCGTGCCACCGTAGCTGCCTGAATCTGCACTGCCGGACACATCCGAGTCGCCTATTTTGATCGACCCGCCCGCCGCAATTGAGCTGTATTCGTTGTTGATCGTCCCGACGTTCTTCATCACGATGTTGTTGCCAGCCACGAGTTGCGCCTGTTGCGCCTGGCTCGTTACCTTGTCCTGCTGGACCGTGGTTGTCGTGTCGCGCCAGATTTCGACACGCTGATAGCCGTTGTGCCCATCGCTGCGCGTCGTGTATTCCGTATCCGGAACGTAGTTGACGTGCGGATCGTATGCATCCCAATAGTTGACCGTAACCGTACCGTCCGCGTTGGTCGTCAGCGTGTTGTAATAAATCGTCTGCTGCTTGCCGTTCACGTTCACGACCAATACCTTGTCAGTCGCGTTTGGTCCGGACGTTTCCGATACAACCTGCGAAGGACTATAGGTTGAAGTGAGCGGCGTCTTGTAACCGTTGACCCACATCGCCTGCGAACACCCGCCGTTCGGGTCTGCATTCATCGTCGCGCACACGATGTACTTCTGACGTTTGGTTTCGTGCTTGCTCGTCGTGCTCGTGGTTTCAGTAGTCACTACGGGAGCCGGACGTGTGTTCGTGAACGTACCAGCCGCGAGTTCGACGCTGCCTTGCGCTTCGATCGTGGACTGATCGTTCAAGACATTTTGCGTACGGTTCGCGAGAAACCCGTTCGCGTCGCGCTGACCGTTCGCGGCGATATTGATATCGCCCGCGCTGAAGATATTCGCGCCGCCCGTGTTCGACAACTGGTTGGACGCGAACAAATTCACCCGTTCGGCTGCCGCAATCACGGCTGCCGCACCGGTATTGTTGATCGTGTTCGCAGTGGTGCTGACTTCGCGGCCGATGATCGTCGCGGTGTTGTTCAGCGTCGCGCTGTTGGTCGCAACCGTATCGCCTTCGATGCGACCTGCGTTATCGATCGCGCCGCCGTTCGCGTTGACCGTCGTCTTACTGGAATTCAGATCGGCGCCTGCTTGGTTCTCCACGTTCGCAGCGTTCACGGTCAGCGCGCCGTTGGCATCCAGCACGCCTTGGTTCGTCAGTTTTCCCGACGTGGAAAACGTGAGGTCCCCATTTGCGTGCAACTTGTTCGCCGTGGTCTGCGTGTAATCGCTACCGAGTGCCACCGCACCGTTTCGGCCCGCCACAATCGAACCATCACCGCTCAACGTGCTCGCGGTTAGCGTCAGATCCTGATCGCTGCCGATCGCGCCATTCTGGTTGGTAAGCGTGCCGGTCTGAATTGAGACACTGCCGCCGGTGCCAGTGTCGTTGCCGATTTTTCCGAACGCGTTGTCGATAGATGCAGTGTTGAGCGACAGCGCGCCATTTGCACGAATCGATCCAGCCTGATTCGACAGTGCTGCGTTTACCGCGCTCAACTTGAGGTTGTTCGCGGCTGACAGCACGCCACTCGCATTCCTTACGTCGTTTGCAATATTCAGCGTCAAATCTCGCCCGGACAGCGTCTGACCACCTTGTGCATTCGTGAGCGTCTGCGCGGTCAGCGTAACATCGCCGTTTCCGCCAATCGTGCCTGCCCCCGCTTTTCCGGAGGCGTTCGTGTTTGTGATCGACGTACCGCCATCGATCGTTGTCGCTCCGCTACCGATATTGACGATGCGCCCGTCGCTGTTGTCGACACTGCTCCCCGACAGCGCGAGCGCCGCATTCGTACCGTTCGCTTCGATTTGCCCTGCGCTGTTGTTGATCGCGCCTTGTGCTCGCAGCGACAGATTCCCATTCGCCTGGACAAGACCGGCAGCATTCGTGATCGTGCTGTTCGACTGTACTGAAAGCGCCTGTCCCGCGAGCAGCGAGCCGCTGGAATTATCGATGCTGCCCGCTGATACCGAAACGTCTCCGTTGCCGCCGATGGTGCCGCCCGCCGTATTCGTCAGCGCGTTTACTGTCGTGACTGACAGCGCGTCTGCACCCACGTTTTTAAGTGAGCCTCCATCATTCGCGAGACTGTCAGCCGTCACTGAAACGCCGTTGTTAGCTTCGAGCGTGCCAGTACGGTTATCGACACCGCCTTGAGCTTTCAGCGTCATGCTGTCCGCACCGACATAGCCGCCCGCACGGTTATCGAACGACTGCACGTCAAGCGCCGCGTGACGCTGCGCGGCCAGCGTACCTGCGCTATTCGATACGGCTGAGGCTTTCAGGCTCAATGCCCCGTTGGTCGCGATCGTGCCGCCTTGATTCGACAATGCACCAGTAAAAATCGACAGCGCACCGCTCCCGGCATGAGCAATTTTTCCGTGATCGTTGATCAGTGTCGCGGGCGTGAGGTTCAGGTCCGTGCTGTTGGTCTGAATCACGCCGTTGCTTGAGTTATCGAGGATGTTCGAGACGGCAACATTCATTGTGCCCGTCCCGGTTTGCGTAATCGTGCCGCCATGGTTCGACAAATTCGTCGCCCCGAGCGACAACTGTGCCGCCTGTACCGAACCCGCATCATTATTCAGCGACGCGGCATCCACTGTCGCAGATTGTCCGGCGGTGATACTGCCCGAACCATTCGTCAACCGCGCACCTGCATCGATCACCGCGTTTTGCGCAGCTGACAACGCACCGCTGCCATTGTCGAGTGATTGCGTGCCGACGTTCAGATTCGTTTGTGCACTGACCGTGCCGTGGTTCACGACGCTGCCCGATTGAATCGCCACACTGCCGTTACCGCCAATCACACCGCCTTGTGCGCCAAGTGCGGTCGTACCGGCGTCATTCGTCAGTTGCCCTGTCGTCGTAATGGACAAACCATCCGAATTCAGAGACGTAACGCGACCGGCACTGTTGTCCAACGAGCTTCCCGAAATGTTCATTCCGGCCGCGCTCTGGATCGTACCTTGGTTGTTTGCGATCGCACCGCCGCGCACCTGTACCGAATTTTCCGAAACCAGCGTACCGCCCTGATTCGCGATCGCACCGTTCGATTGCACGTTCAACGAACCTTGCGCCGATATCTTGCCGCTTTGATTTGAAATGCTGTCCGCGGTCAACGTTGCGTTGCCTTGGCTCGACAGCGCGCCTTGATCGTTGATCAACGCACCCGCTGCCTTCGCATTGAGTGCCCCCTGCGCACTCGTCGTCGCGTTCGCAAGGTTCAGGTCGCCCGCGTTCGCGTTCAGCGACACATTGCCGTTCGCGGCCGTCTGGCTGCCTGCGAGATTGACGCCGCCGCCGGAAATCGACGCGCTCCCGCCCGCGACGTTCTGCCCGGTCGCCGTCAGTTGTCCCGTGCTCGACAGATTCAGGTCGCCGCCTTTTCCGACTGAGCCATCGTTATTTACGCCCGCACCGAGCGTTCCGGTCGAGTTGATGCTACCTGCGTCGACCGTCGTATTTTGCTGCGCAGCGAGCGTCCCGCTGTTCGACAACACACCGGCTGCTGAAACGTTTGCGCTCTGTTGCGCATACGTCGTTCCGGTGTTTTGAATACTGCTCGCCGTTGCGGAAAGATTACCGCTTGCAGTCGTCTTGCCCGTTAGTACAAGCTGGCCGTTGGATTGCAGCGTCAGGTCGCCTGCTTGTGCCGCGATCGTCCCGGCGTTCGCGACACCGACACCAAACTCGTTCGATACGAGAAAGACCCTGTTCGCGTACATGCCGCCGAGTTGGCTCACGTCGATTGCGATCGCCGGTGCCGCACCATCGCCAGCGATCGGTGTCGCCGCGAGCGTGTCGTGGTTGACTTGGTTCGAACCTGCGACGACGTTCAGATTCTTGGCGTAAATCGCTGCGTTGGCCTGCACCGCGCGCGAAATCAAGTCAACCTGATCGACGTTCGATGCGTTCAGGCCAGCACCGCTCACGGAAATCAGGCCGCGCGATACGTTGAATCCACCGAGTGATCCGTCGGTGCCGTAGTAAGGCGTACCGGTGGTGAGGACGGCTCGCGACGTATTGATAAACCCGCCGCCGTCGACCTGAATACCCGCACTGTTTGACAAGATCACTTCGGCACGGTTGCCCGCCACCTCAACGTAACCTCTGAGTTGCGAAGGCGCATTGCTGTTGACCTGGTTGACGATGATCCGCGCGGACTGGCCGACACCGAAATTCGGGTTGCCATTGATCATCCCCGCCTGCTGCGTGTTCGCGATCGTCGGCGAGTTGTTCAGTATCGCGCCTGGTTTTTGAACATCGAACTGGTTGTACGTGTTCACCGAGACGCCTGCGCCAGACGGCGCGGCGATATTCACTTGCGGAATGCCGTTCTGCGTCTGGATCACGTGTGTGCTCGTGCCAGGAGTCGGCGCGATTTGCGCGAAGCTGAATAACGGCACACCGAACAACAATGCGGCCGCCATCGCAATCGGCTGCCATACGATTCGCAACCCCGGCAAGCCCGATGGTGCGCGCGCTCCTTGTGAATTCCCTACTGCGCGCGCCGAACTGCCATTTTCCTGAACGACCATCATCGCGCCCCGTGCGCGATTGAACACAACCCGATAGCGTTTCTTGTTCATTCTTCGTTGACGCAAACTGCGTCCCTGCTTGCGATCTTGTTTGAATTCAGCGCCGATAGGACCAAACGCAATTCGTCGTCTAGTCTTGAACGTGCTTGCAACGGATAGTCAGCGCGACAACGTCTCTCATGCTGTCACGATTGCGAGCCAGCGCTCGCAATTGGTCCCCTCTTATCCACTGAGCGATCCTAGCAGAAGCAACCACCGCTGAATGTCAGGAATGATTAATGCGATGCACGGGGGCATCGATTACATCCGCTCTAAAACTTGGGTATTCTGTAAAAACACGCTCGATTTAATATTTTTAATAATTCTTTCAGATTGTCAATTCGAGGCAAGATCCGACTTTATTGGGATAGGCGAGATGTTGTTTTAAACGCCGTGCCGGCGCCCTTTTCCTGACGTCGATGGCGCCCATCCTCTTTTTCCTCATTTTTGCAGCGGCAACTAAAGCGCGATGCCAGCACTGTCAATTTCGAGCGAAGGCATCGCTCTCCTATCCTCGTCACACCCATCACGATTCGAATCATGAATATCCCAAGCTGATTGGTGGGTTGAGTACAACAAGGTCGGCTTCTACATACCGCAACAACGGCGAGTGCCTCGCCCAAAATGAAAAAGCCCATACAGGCATGCCGCCAGTACGGGCTTCAGGCTTTACAAGACTTCCCTGAGATGCTTTAGCGTTCGCTCGCCAAGAAGGGGCACCAGGAAGCCGGCCGTCCCAACGGGACAATTCCGCGGGACAAGCCGAGACGCATGAAAGGTGGTCTTGGGACAACCCGGCAGAATTACTCCTGCCCCTGACTCGTCAGGAATTCCTCATAATTCCCGCCGAAGTCGAACAGCGTGCCGTCCGTACGCACTTCGATGATCCGGTTCGCCAGCCCGCTCACGAACTCGCGGTCGTGCGACACGAAGATCAGCGTGCCTTCGAACTGCTCGAGCGCGATCTGCAGCGACTCGATCGACTCCATGTCCATGTGGTTGGTCGGCTCGTCCATCAGCAGCACGTTGTGGCGGCCGAGCATCAGCTTGCCCCAGATCATGCGGCCCTTCTCGCCGCCCGACAGCACCTTCACCGACTTCTTGATGTCGTCCGACGAGAACAGCAGGCGGCCCAGCGTGCCGCGCACCATCGTTTCGTCGTCGCCGTCCTTGCGGTACTGGTCGATCCAGTCCATCAGCGTGATGTCGTTCGGGAATTCCTCGTACGTGTCCTGCGGCATGTAGCCGACATTCGCGTTCTCGGACCACTTCACCGTGCCGTGATCGAGTTCGAGCGCGCCGAGCAGCGAGCGCAGCAGCGTCGTCTTGCCCGCGCCGTTCTCGCCGATGATCGCGATGCGTTCGCCCGGCTGCACCGACAGGTTGAAGTTCTGGAAGATCGTGCGCTCGTACTTCTTCGTGATGTCTTCCGCGACCACCGCGACGTTGTGCAGCTTCTTCTCGAACTCGAAGCGGATGAACGGGTTCTGGCGCGACGACGGCTTGAATTCCTCGATCTTGATCTTGTCGATCTGCTTCGCACGGCTCGTTGCCTGGCGGGCCTTCGACTTGTTCGCCGAGAAGCGGCGCACGAAGTCCTGCAGTTCGGCCACGCGCTCCTTCGCACGTGCGTTCGCGGCGGCCTGGCGCTCGCGCGCCTGTGCCGATGCGAGCATGTAGTCGTCGTAATTACCCGGCCAGACCTTCAGCGTGCCGAAGTCCATGTCGGCCATGTGCGTGCACACCGAGTTCAGGAAGTGACGATCGTGCGAGATGATGATCATCGTCGAGTTGTACTCGTTGAGCGTGTGCTCGAGCCAACGGATCGAGTTGATGTCGAGGTTGTTGGTCGGTTCGTCGAGCAGCAGCACGTCCGGCTTCGAGAACAGCGCCTGCGCGAGCAGCACGCGCAGCTTCCAGCCCGGCGCGACGTCGGCCATCGTGCCGTTGTGGAATTTCTCCTCGATGCCGATGCCCAGCAGCAGCGCGCCCGCGCGCGCCTCGGCGTCGTAACCGCCGTATTCGGCGAACTTGCCTTCGAGTTCGGCCGCGTGCATGTAGTCGTCGTCGGTGGCTTCCGGGTTCGCGTAGATCGCGTCACGCTCGGTCATGGCGGCCCACATTTCGGTGTGGCCCATCATCACGACGTCGAGCACGCGCACGTCTTCATACGCGAACTGGTCCTGGCGCAGCTTGCCCAGGCGGACGTTCGGCTCCAGCGCGACGTTGCCGGCGCTCGGCTCGAGGTCGCCACCGAGGATCTTCATGAACGTCGACTTGCCACAGCCGTTCGCGCCGATCAGACCATAGCGGTTGCCCTCGCCGAATTTGACCGAGATATTCTCGAACAGGGGCTTTGGCCCGAATTGCATCGTGATGTTGGCAGTAGAAAGCACGGCAGGTCCCGTTAAGAGAGAAATCGACGGAAAACCGTGTATTTTAGCAGGAGTCGGAGAAACTGCCGACCATACTGCCCGGGCAGCGCATTCGAGGCCATCTGGCCCTCCGCCCGGCGGCCCGCCAACACGGCGGCACGCGCCCCAACGCCGCCCGACCGGAATCCAGCATGCTTGCCAGCCAGCTTCGCGAACAACTCGTCGGCGCATGGCGCCTCGTGTCCTACGAAGTCCGCCCGCGCGACGGTAGCGCGACCGCCTATCCGCTCGGCCGCGACGCGCGCGGCTGGATTCTCTATACGCCGGACGGCTACATGTCCGCCCAGCTGATGGCTACCGGCCGGCCGCCCTACGCGAACGGCGACCTGCACCACGGCACCGACGCCGAGTACGCGGCCGCCGCCCGCGGCTACATCGCCTATTCCGGCCCCTTTCAAGTGACCGACGACGGCACGCTGACCCATGAAATGGACGTCAGCCTGTTCCCGAACTGGCTCGGCAACGTCCAGCAGCGCGCCGTCATGCTCGACGGCGACCGCCTTCAGCTCGGCACCGCCGCGCCGGTGCGGATCGACGGCCGCGAAGTGGACGCCGTGCTGCTGTGGGTGCGCGCGGGCCGTTGACGCGCGTCACTTGCCGGCCTTCGCGGCCGCCTTCTGCGCGGCCTTCTCCTTCATCTGCCCGAACAGCTCGGAGCACGGCACGTCGCGGTTGTTGCTCGGCGCGATCAGCGGGATCAGCGCCGCGAACGGGTTGATCAGCCCGAGCCCGACCATCGCGCCGGCGCGCAGCGCGAGCGCGGTCGCATCGACGCCGACCTTCGGGTCCTTGAACGTCCCCTTCGCATACAGCGGCGAGCGCAGCGAGAAGATCCGGAACCCCTTCGTATGCGGGTGGATCTTCAGGTCGAGCGATTCGTCGCGCAGGCTGATCGGGCCGTCGACGTTGATCAGCGCATCGTCGGTATCGAGCGCGAACACTTTCGGGTCGAGCATGCCGTTGGTCGCGACGAAATCGATCGCCGCGCAGTTGATCTTCACGTCGTTGTTGCCGAACAGCTTCTCGTAGACGACGTTGGCCACGTTCAGCCCCGCCGCTTCCATCAGCAGGCGACTGATGCGGCCGTCCGTCACGAGCGCCTTCACTTCGCCGTTCGACGTCGCGGCGAGCGCCGCCGGCGAGTTGCCGGTCGCCGACAGCGACGCGTCGCCGTTGATTTCGCCGAGCGCCGACTGCATGACCTTCTGCGTCGGGAACAGTTGCTTGAGCTTCAGGTGCCGCGCGGCCACCGTGAAACGGCCCTTCAGCGGCGTGCCGCTGCCGTCGAGATGCGCGGTCGTCGCGAGCGTGCCGCCCGCGACGCCGAACTGCAGCGGCTCGAGCGACAGCACGCCGTCCTGCATCAGGATGTGCGTATACAGGTTCGTGATCGGCAGGTTCGAACTCTTGACCAGCTTGCGGCCCGTGAACTTGACGTCCGCGTCGAGCGCCCGCCAGCGGTCGGTCCGGAACGTCTCGACCGGCAGCACGCGGCCCGGCGGCTGATGCGTCGTGTCGCCTCGCTTGGCCTTGCTCGCGGCCGTATCGGCACCGATCACCGGCGCGAGATCGGAGAACTGCAGCAGGTTCGACACGAGTTCGCCCGACAGCTTCGGTCGCGGCTCGCGCTGCGCATACGTGAGCGTGCCGCCGAGATCGCTGCCGCCGACGCGGCCGTTGAAGTTCTCGTAGCGGAACGTGCTCGCGTGCCGCTTGAAGTTGCCGATCAACCGCCCTTCGGTCGCGTAAGGCGGCGTATCGGGCAGCGTGATGCCGGTGAGCGGGTAAAGGTGCGACATCGACGTGCCCTGCAGCCACAGCCGCAGGTCGATCGCCGCGAGATGCATCGGATCGGTCAGCGTACCGACGATCGCGAGCCGCGTATCGCCGGCCTTCACGTCGGCCTGCAGCGGGAACGGCCGCGATGCGTCCTGGATCGCGAGCACGCCGCCGAGCTTGCCGGTCCCGTTGATCGGCACGTTCTTGTAGCGGCCGTCGACCTTCAGCCCGAACGCATAGGTCGGGCCGGACGGCTTCGCGGGCGCCGCGGCGCCGGATGCGCCGGATGCCACGGCAACCGTCGATGCGGAAGAAGCAGAAGAAGCGGACGAACCGGACGCCGCCGAAGCGACGGAAGCCGCAGCCGACGCGCCCGTCGCCGATGCCGCACTCGCCGCCTGCGCGCCGGAAGCGCTCGATGCGGCTTCCGCATTGGCCTTCGCGCTCAACTGCGCGGCGCCATGCTTGCCGACACGCTGCGCGGACGCCGCGCGCGACGTCTGCTCCTGCTCCTTGAGCACGTCGCCGAGCGGGATCGGCTGGCCGAGCGTATCGATCGCGACGGTCAGGTCGGCCTTCGTGATCGCATCGCGATACGTGACGGTGCCCTTCGCGAAGCCGAAGCTGTCGAGCCGCACCTTCCACGGCGACGGCTGCGACGATTGCTTGAACTGGAAGGTCCACGTGTTGCGGCCGTCGGCAAGCCGCTCGAGGTCGACAGCCGGATTCACGACGTCGATCGACGGAATGACGATTTCATGCGCGAGCAGCGGCAGGATCGCGAGATCGAAGTGCGCGGCATCGAGCGTGACGAACTTGGGCGACTTCGCCCAGTCGGGGTTGCCGATCTCGAGCTGCGTGGCCGAAAAGCTCGGCCAGGGCACCCATGCGCGCCAGCCGGTCTCGCCGTCGGGGCGACGCCAGCCGACCTTGAGATCGCCGTTGATCGCGAACGGGCGGCCGAGTGCGGCGCTCACCTGTTCGTTGACCCACGGTTTCGCGCGGTTCCAGTCGAACGTGAAGAGAAAGACGCCGGCCGCCGCGATGAGCACCGCGACGATACCGACGACCCATGCAGCCGATTTGCCGATGGCTCGGGTTAGCGTCATGGCGGTTCCGTTGTTGTTCTGAAGTGTTGCCGCGCCATGCCGGACCGCTTGCGTGAACGAACGGCGCACGACACCCGCGGCTTTTCAATCGGTATTATGACGCACGCGATACCGCCTCTTCGGCGCCATTAACGCTTTTTTTCATTTGTGACATGACAGCCCCCACCGGTCTCATCGATGCGCGGCACATCGCGCGGCGCGACGCCAGCAGCGGCAAGACGCTGCTGGCGCCGACCGATTTCAGCCTCGCCGCGGGATCGCGAATTGCTATCACGGGACCGTCCGGCTCCGGCAAGAGCGTGCTGCTGCGCGCGCTCGCGCTGCTCGATCCGCTCGACGGCGGGCAGATCCTGTGGCGCGGCCGCCGGATCCGGCGCGGCGCGATTCCGCGCTACCGGCGCAGCGTCGCGTACGTGCGCCAGCGCCCCGCGCAAATGGACGGCACCGTCGAATCGCAATTGCGCTATCCGTATTCGCTCGCGATCTATCGCGACGTCGTATTCGATCGCGCACGTGCCGAAGCGCTCGCCGCGCAGGCCGGCCGCGGCCCGGACTTTCTCGACAAGCGCGCGAGCGACCTGTCCGGCGGCGAAGCGCAGATCGCCGCGCTGCTGCGCGTGCTGCAGCTCGACCCCGACGTGCTGCTGCTCGACGAGCCGACGTCCGCACTCGATCCCGACTCGGCGCGCGCGATCGAGGCGCTGGTCGGCGCGTGGTTCGACGCGGCACCCGACACGCGCGCCTACATGTGGATCTCGCACGATCCGGCCCAGGCCGCCCGGATCGGCACGATGCGGCTCGTGATGCAGGCAGGCGTCATGCATGTCGCGAACCCGGCGGAGGCGGCGCAATGAGCCCGGCCCTGCAGGACCTGAGCCTCGTCGACGTCGGCATCGCCGCCGCGCTCGTCGCCGTCAACGGCGCGATTTCGGCGGCCTTGTCGCTCGGCCTCGGCCGCAAGCTCGCGCTCGCGGCGGTGCGCACCGTCGTGCAGCTGCTCGCGATCGGCTACGTGCTCGGCTGGGTGTTCGGCCATCCGCACTGGTACGTCGTGCTGCCGCTCACCGCGCTGATGACGCTGATCGCCGGTTTCGCCGGCGCCGGCCGCGGCAAGCGCACATATCGCGGCCAGCGCATCGACAGCATTGCGTCGATCTGGTTCAGCAGCTGGTTCGTCGCGGCGGTCGGGTTGTTCGTCGTGATCCGCATTCATCCATGGTATGCGCCGCAATACGCGATTCCGATCCTGGGGATGATTCTCGGCAATACGCTCACGGGCGTGTCGCTCGGCGTCGAGCGGATGATGGAAGAACTCACCGCGCGGCGCGATCGGGTCGAGACCGCACTCGCGCTCGGCGCGACGCGCTGGGAAGCCGCGCAGGATGCCGCGCGCCAGGCCGTACGCGCGGGCATGCTGCCGACGCTGAACCAGATGGCCGTCGTCGGCGTCGTCAGCCTGCCGGGGATGATGACGGGCCAGGTGCTGGCCGGCCAGTCGCCGCTGCAGGCCGTGCGCTACCAGATCGTGATCATGTTCCTGATCGCCGCCGCGTCCGCGCTTGGCACCGTCGGCGCGGTACTGATGACCTATCGCCGGCTGTTCTCGGCCGATCACCGCTTTCTCGCGTCGCGGCTCGAAGAGCGCGCGCACTGACCGGCCCGGGTACCGCGCGATGCGTTCGCGCGCCGGACGGTCAGCGCGCGACGCGGCGCTTGCCGATCGCCTGCCGCAACGCGGCCGCGACGTCCGCCTCGGGTGCGAGCCCGTCGACCGACGCGACGAGCCGCACCGCGCGCGGCGTCGTCACATAAGCCTGCGCGCCGACATAACCGCCGCTGCCGGCCGAACGCGTCGTCACGACGAGCGCCTGCGGCGCGCGTGCGCCGAGGTCGGCCGTGAACGCATCGGTGACCGTACCGTCGCGCGCATGCAGCGTGCCCGTCACGTAATCGTCGGTATCGAAGCCCGGGGCGGCGTGCGCGGTCGAGTACACGCGTACCGCGTAGCTGCCGGTCGAGCACGGTTCGAGTGCGCCGCTCGACACGATGGCTACCTGCTGCCGCGACGGCAGCCCGACCTTCTTCACGAAACTGCAGTCGTCGGCCGCGTGCGCATGCACGGCGACGAACGCAATGGCAGACAGCAGCACGCGCATTCGAGGTTTCATCGGAATCGTTACGGGGAGGAAAGGAAGCGGGTGAACGTCACGCGACAGCTGCATGACGTCACGCACGGCCGCCGCACGGCAGCGGCACCGTCCCACGAAGAAGATGACGGGAAAACATCGCGACGCCTGCACGCAGCGCTCATGCGCCGCCCCGCCCACGCCACCCGTCGAATCCGTTGCGCGCGCACCGGGCGAAACGCCGGCCCGCGCGCGCCGTTCAGCGCTTGATCGACACCGTCACCTTGGTGCCGTCGCTCATCGTCACGGATTTCGATCCGCCGTTGGTCGGAATCGACACCCACTTCACCTGGCTGACCGACACGACGTCCGGGCATTGCAGCGACTTGCCGCCGGCCGTCACGCTGCGCGTGCCCTTCGGCGCGGCCGCCTGGAAGCTCAGCTGCACGTTGGCGACGCCCTTCGCGTCGACCGACGGCGCGAGCCGTACCTGGGTCTGGCGCACCATCGCGCCGTTCGCGTCGCGCGGCAGGGTGTCGGCGTTCGGGCAGCCGTCCGGCATCGCGACCGCGCCGCTCGGCGGCACCGACTTCCAGTTGAAATCGTCCGTCTCGCCCGAGCGGATCTTGCGCGTCTCCTGCGTATTGCCGAAGGTCTTCGAATCGACCTTGACGGTGTATTCGAGCTGTCCGGTACCGCCGCCCTTCAGGCTGCCCTTGACCGGCGGCGCCGCGAATACGCTCGCGCTGACGCACGCCGCCGCGAACACGACCGACCACGATGCGGCGACTGACAAGCTGCGTTGGCTCATGCTGACCTCCTTGTAATGCGGCGGCACGCGCGTGCCGCGCGGTTTTCGATGCATGATGCGCTGCCAGTCTACCGCCAAGCTCGATGCAATGCGCCGCAAACGCATCGGGTGTTACCCCGCTTGCGTTCGCGGCGCCGCAACCTTATGCGCGCGACGGAATCAGAAACCGCTCAGCACGAGCTTGCCGATCGCGCGGCCGCCCTCGAGCAACTGGTGCGCGCGCCGCACGTTCGCCGCGTTGATCGTGCCGAGCTGTTCGCCGAGCGTCGTGCGCAGCGTGCCGCCGTCGACGAGCCGCGCGACTTCGCCGAGGATCCGGTGCTGCTCGATCATGTCCGGCGTCTCGAACATCGCGCGCGTGAACATGAACTCCCAGTGAAACGCGGCGCTCTTCGCCTTCAGCAGTTCGACCGGCACCGGCTTGTCGTTCTCGACGATCGTGCAAATGCCGCCCTGCGGCCGGATGACTTCCGCGGCGGCAGGGAAATGACGATCCGTGTCGTTGAAGATCAGCACGTAGTCGACGTTCGGATGGCCGGCCTCGCGCAACTGCGCCGGCAGGTCGCCGAAATGGTCGACCACCGCGTCGGCGCCGAGCGCGCGCACCCAGTCGGCCGACGCCGGCCGCGACGCGGTCGCGATCACGTGCAGCTTGCCGAGCGTCTTCGCGAGCTGGATCGCGATCGACCCCACGCCGCCCGCGCCGCCGATGATCAGCACCGACTTGCCGGCGTCCGCGCCCTGCGGCGACACGCGCAGCCGGTCGAACAGCGCTTCCCACGCGGTCAACGCGGTCAGCGGCAGCGCGGCCGACGCGGCGAAGTCGAGCGTGCGCGGCTTCAGCGCGGCGATCCGTTCGTCGACCGTATGGAATTCGCTGTTCGCGCCGGGCCGCGTGATGCTGCCCGCGTAGAACACCTCGTCGCCGGGGCGAAACAGCGTGACGTCGGCGCCGACCGCGACGACCGTGCCGGCCGCATCCCAGCCGAGCACGCGCGGCGTCTCCTCGACCTGCGGCTTCGGCGCGCGCACCTTGGTGTCCACCGGGTTCACGGAAATCGCCTCGACCTTCACGAGCAGGTCGCGCGGGCCCGGCACGGGCTGCGGCAGTTCCACGTCGAGCAAGGCTTGCGGGTCGTCGATCGGCAGATAGCGGGTCAGTCCAACGGCTTTCATCTCGATACTCCTTTCAGGGAATCCGGGCGGGCCGCGGCGCGGCCCCATGAACATCATCGTAGGCAACCCGATCCTTCGAGAAAACCGCTATATTTCCTGAAACATTTTCAGGAATTTCAGAATAATGGCGTCCGATCCGATTCCGGCACCCGACAAGCCGCTCGACCTGCTCGACGTCGCGCTGTTCGTGCGCGCGGCGCTGCTCGCGAACGTCACGGCGGCCGGCCGCGAGTTCGGCGTGTCGGCCGCCGTTGCCAGCGCGCGCATCGCGCAGCTCGAACGCCAGCTCGGCGCACGGTTGCTGCACCGCACCACGCGCCGCATCAGCCTCACGCAGGACGGCGAAATCTTCATGGCGCGCGCCGACGCGCTGCTGTCGGCCGCCGACGCCGCGCGCGCCTCGGTCGGCCATGGCCGCAGCGAGCCGTACGGGCGGCTGAAGGTGTCGATGTCGTCGTCGTTCGGCCGCCAGCACGTCGCGCCGGTGATTCCCGCGTTCCTGCGCCGCTATCCGTCGGTATCGCTCGACCTGCGGCTGTCCGACGAGATCGTCGATCTCGTCGACGACGGCTACGACGTCGCGATCCGCCTCGGCGCGCTGAAGGACTCGACGCTCGTCGCGCGCAAGCTCGCTACCAACCGCCGCGTGCTGTGCTGCTCGCCCGCGTATCTCGCCGAGCGCGGCACGCCGCGCCATCCGGCCGACCTGACGCAGCACGAATGCGTGATCCTCGGCGACCAGCGCGACTGGTCGTTCGCGACGCCGCAAGGCCCGCTGACCGTGCGGGTCGCCGGCCGGCTCGTCGCGAGCAACGGCGAGGCGATCCGCGAAGCGCTCGTCGACGGCTTCGGAATCGCGATCAAGTCGACCTGGGACGTCGGCCCGCTGCTCGCGAGCGGCACGCTCGTCACGGTGCTCGACGACTATCCGTTCGCGGACGAGGTGGCGATCTGGGCCGTCTATCCGAGCCGCGCGCACGTGCCGTTGAAAACGCTCGCGTTTATCGCGTTCCTCGCCGAGCATTTCGGCGATCCGCCGTACTGGGATCGAGCGGACGGGCGATAGGCGCCGGTGTCCGCGCGCGTGCCGCGGCGTTGCCGCTTCGATTCCGCCCCCCGGAACCGAAACGGCCGCGTCCGCCCCGCCCCCGCCAACCGGCTACAATGGCGCGTTCGCCACGCAAGGGCCCGACGCCGGACGGGGCCCGCATCGGCAGGCGGCCGCCCGTTGGCCGCACACGCATTTCATTTGCTTTCCAACCACTCGTCATGACCCACAATCTCGTCATCCAGAGTCTTGCGCCGCTGTCGGACACCCATCACAAACCGCTGCTCGCGCTGTCGCGCGGCACCCGCATCGTGCAGACCGACGATCACGCGCTGCGCATCGAAAACGCGAACCCGGCGCAGCGCCTCGACATCGACGCGTATTGCGGCACGCACGCGCTCGATTTCGGGTTCGTCGAGGCCGGCCGCACGCTCGGCGACTTCGGGCTCGCCGTGATGGACATGGACTCGACGCTGATCACGATCGAATGCATCGACGAGATCGCCGATTTCTGCGGGCTGAAGACGCAGGTCGCCGAGATCACCGAAGCGTCGATGCGCGGCGAGATCCGCGACTTCAACGAAAGCCTCACGCGCCGCGTCGCGCTGCTGGCCGGGCTCGACGCGCGGGCGCTCGAACGCGTGTACGAGGAACGGCTGCAACTGTCGCCGGGCGCCGAGACGATGCTGGCCGGCGTGAAGGCCGCCGGCATGAAGACGCTGCTCGTGTCGGGCGGCTTCACGTTCTTCACCGAGCGGCTGAAGGCACGTCTCGGCCTCGACTACGCGTACGCGAACACGCTCGAGATCGTCGACGGCAAGCTGACCGGCAAGGTGCTCGGCGAGATCGTCAACGCCGACGTGAAGGCGCGCCTGCTGCGCGACACGTGCGCGTCGCTCGGCCTCGAGCCGAGCCGCGCGATCGCGATGGGCGACGGGTCGAACGACCTGAAGATGATGGCCGAAGCGGGGCTCTCGGTCGCGTTTCACGCGAAGCCGGTCGTGCGCGACGCGGCGACGGTCGCGTTCGACCATGTCGGCCTCGACGGGCTGCTGCGGCTGTTCTGATCGCGCCGCACCCCCCATGAAAAACGCCGGCGCGATCGTGCATCGCGCCGGCGTTTCGTTTTTCCGCGGGTCGTCGCGACCGGCGATCAGCCGAGTACGTCCTGCAGCGCGCGCTCGATGTCCGCGCGCAAGTCGGCTTCGTCCTCCAGACCGACGTAGAAACGCACCAGCGTGCCGCGATGCGGCCAGTCCGGGCGCATCGACGCGACGTCGTAAGGCATCGCGAGGCTGCATGCGCCGCCCCAGCTCCAGCCGATCGCGAACAGGTCGAGCGACTCGACGAAGCGATCGATCTGCTCCGCGCTATAGCGTTCGTCGAACACCACCGAGAACAGCCCGCCCGCGCCCGTGAAATCGCGCACGAACGACGCGTGCCCCGGGCAGTCGGCGATCTGCGGATGCAGCACCGCCGTGATCTCCGGCCGCGCCTTCAGCCATTGCGCGAGCGCGAGCGCGCTCTTGCTGTGCGCAGCGAAGCGCACCTGCATGCTCGGCAGGCTGCGCAGCACGAGCGAACAATCGTCGACCGACACGCCGATCCCGCAGCGCATCCGCGCGAGCTTCAGTTGCGCGTGCAACGCCGCGTCCGCGGTGATCGTCGCGCCCATCAGCACATCGCTGCCGCCCGACTGGTACTTGGTCAGCGCCTGCACCGAAATGTCGACGCCGTGCTCGAACGGCTTGAACGCGAGCCCGGCCGAGAAGGTGTTGTCGATCGCGGTGACGATGCCGCGCGCCTTCGCGGCCGCGGTGATCGCCTGCACGTCGGGCACTTCCATCGTTACCGAGCCCGGTGCCTCGATCCAGATCAGCCGCGTGTTCGGCTGGATCAGGTCGGCGATGCCGGCGCCGATCAGCGGATCGTAGAAGCGCGCGGTGATGCCGAAATCCTTCGCGAGCCAGTTGCCGAAATCGGCGTTCGGGCCGTACACGTTGTGCGGAATCAGCACGTCGTCGCCCGCTTTCACGATCCCGAAGTAGACGTTCATGATCGCCGCGAGCCCCGACGGCTGCAGCAGCGCATGCGCGCCGCCCTCGATCTCGGCGAGCCGCTGCGCGAGCGCGAGCGACGTCGGCGTGGCATGCAGCCCGTAGCGCCACTGGTTGTCGTTGTGCCAGACGAGCGCGCGCATCGTCGCGAGATCGGGGAACACGACCGTCGACGCGCGCGCGACCGGCGGCACGAACGACCGGAAGCCTTCCGGAATGACGTCGTCGGGTTGAACGATGCGGGTTTGCAGCGCGCGCTTGGGGGTGGATGCAGTCATGTCGGGAAGCCGGGCACGAGGCCGTTCGGTTGCGGAATATGCCGCTAGATTAGCCAAAATCGGCGCGCTTGGCCCGGTACAATGCGCGCCGCGCCCGCCGAGCCAGCGCGCGCTCAGTCGTCGGTGCGCAGGTTCACGACGCCGCCCACCGTCTCGATTTCCCGCACGCGGCCGTCGCGCACCTGCAGCGCCGCGCGCTTGCCCGGTGCGAGACGCAGCACGACCGGCTGCGGGTCCGACTCGTCCGAGTTCATCCGGTCGGCCTTCAGGTCGCCCGTCGCGTCGAAGCGGCCGATCCACACGCCGGTGATGTTCGTGCCGTCGTTCGACTCCTCGATCTCGAGTGTGTCGCCGTCGCGATCGCCCGCCAGCAGCACGACCTCGCCGGTATCGGCGAACTGGTACTCGCCGTGCACGCCCTCCTCGTCCGTCTTCGGGCCGAGATGCACGACGATCGGCCGGTCGCCGAGCGTGCCTTCGTAGCGCGGCAGGCGGGCAAACTCGGGATTCGGCTTCAGCGGCCGCGCCGGTGCCGGTTCATCCTGCTGCACGCCCGGCGCGACGGCCTGCGCCGCGACCACGCGCGGCATCGCGAGGCCCGCGGCCAGCGCGCCTGCGACGACAAGCACCCGTTGCCATTCCGAATATCGACCCACCTTGTGTTGCTCCTTGCTTCAGATTCGCTCGAAAATCGCGGCGACGCGCCGCCCGTCGTACGAAACCACGGCCGGCGCGCGTATTTCGCGTCAGCCCTGCATCAGGCGCGCGACCGCATCGCGGTGCGGAATCGGCGCGACCGCGCCGTAGCCCGTCGTCGACAGCGCCGCCGCCGCGTTCGCGTAACGTGCGGCCGCGAACGGATCGTCGCCCGCGACGATCCGCGCGACGAAGGCGCCGCCGAAACAATCGCCCGCGCCCGTCGCATCGACGGCCTCGACGGTGAAGCCCGGCACGACGCGCCGCTCGCTCGGCGTCGCGACATACGCGCCTTCCTTGCCGAGTTTCAGCGCGACGACCTGCGGCCCGTGTTCGAGCATCGCATCGACGATCGCATCGCGATCGTTCGCGCCCGTCAGTGCGGTGACGTCGTCCCAGCTCGGCAGGCAGATGTCCGTCTGGCGCAGCGCCTCGCGCATCACCGCGCGGGCCCGCGGCAGCGGCCACAGCTTCAGGCGCAGGTTCGTGTCGAAGCTGACCTTCGCGCCGTGGCGGCGCGCATGGTCGATCGCCGCGAACGCCGCGTCGCACGCGGCCGTGCTGATCGCCAGGCTGATGCCCGACAGGTGCACGGCCTTCGCGGCCGCGAGCGCGTCGAGCGGCAGGTCGGCCGCCGCATAACGGCTCGCCGCGGAACCCGCGCGCAGATAGTCGAACTGGTGACCGTCCGCGCCATGCGTGACGAAATACACGCCGGTCGGTGCCGTGCGGTCGATCCGCACGTACGTCGTGTCGACCTGTTCCGCCTGCCACATGCCGGCCAGCAGCCGGCCGAACGGATCGTCGCCGATCGCCGACACGAAGCCCGTCGACGCGCCCTGGCGCGCCGCCGCGATGCAGAAGTTCGACGTGTCGCCCCCGAAGCCCTGCAGGAATTCGGGACGGCCCGGCTGCGACTGGTTGAATTCGATCATCGCCTCACCGAGCGCGAGGATCTCCGGAAAGGCGGCGGCCATCGCTTACACCTCGCCCCACAGATCGTGACCGTCCGCGCCCGTGATCTTCACGGACACGAAATCGCCGACCTTGTAGCGCTTCGATGCCTTCGCCGCCGGTTCGACATAGACGACGCCGTCGATCTCCGGCGCGTCGGCCGCGGTGCGGCCGATGCCGCCTTCCTCGCTGACTTCGTCGATCAGCACCTTGAGCGTCTTGCCGACCTTGCGCTGGATGCGGTTCGCCGACACTTCCTCGGCGACTTCCATGAAGCGCGCGCGGCGTGCCTCGCGGACGTCGTCCGGCAGCGCGCCGTCGAGTTCGTTCGCGGTCGCGCCTTCGACCGGCGAATACGCGAAACAGCCGACGCGGTCGAGTTCCGCCTCGCGGATGAAGTCCAGCAGCGTTTCGAACTGCTCTTCCGTCTCGCCGGGGAAGCCCGCGATGAACGTGCTGCGGATCGTCAGGTCCGGGCAGATCTCGCGCCACTTCTGCACGCGCTCGAGCACCTTCTCGGCGTTCGCCGGGCGCTTCATGCGCTTCAGCACCTCGGGGTGCGCGTGCTGGAACGGCACGTCGAGGTACGGCAGCACGTGGCCCTTGAACGGACCTTCGGCCATCAGCGGAATCACTTCGTCGACGCTCGGATACGGGTACACGTAGTGCAGGCGCACCCACGCGCCGTACTGTGCGGCGAGTTCGCCGAGCGCGGCGACCAGGTCGGTCATGCGCGTCTTGATCGGCTTGCCGTTCCAGAAGCCCGTGCGGTACTTCACGTCGACGCCGTAGGCGCTCGTGTCCTGCGAGATCACGAGCAGTTCCTTCACGCCCGACTTGAACAGGTTCTCGGCTTCCAGCATCACTTCGGCGACCGGACGCGACACGAGGTCGCCGCGCATCGACGGGATGATGCAGAACGTGCAGCGGTGGTTGCAGCCTTCGGAAATCTTCAGGTATGCGTAGTGACGCGGCGTGAGCTTGATGCCGGCGGCGGGCACGAGATCGGTGAACGGGTCGTGCGGCTTCGGCAGGTGCGAATGCACGGCCTGCATCACTTCGCCCACCGCGTGCGGGCCGGTGACGGCGAGCACCTTCGGATGGACTTCCTCGATCAGGTTCGAGCCGCTCGCGCTCGACTTCGCGCCGAGGCAGCCGGTGACGATCACCTTGCCGTTCTCGGTCAGCGCTTCGCCGATCGCGTCGAGGCTTTCCTGCACGGCTTCGTCGATGAAGCCGCAGGTGTTCACGACGACGAGGTCGGCGCCGTCGTAGGTGCCGGAGATTTCATAACCTTCGGCGCGCAACTGCGTGATGATCTGTTCGGAGTCGACGAGCGCCTTGGGGCACCCGAGGGATACGAACCCTACTTTGGGGGATTGGGACATCTGGAATGTGGGGGCGTGGCAGCAAAAGCGTGAGTTTACAGCGATTTAGGGGTGGCGAGGCAAAACAGGCGGTCGGCGACGGCGTCGACCGTCAAATCGGCGGCACGACGCGTCAACGGCCTGTCATGCGAGGCGACTTGATGCGTCCCTTTTCATTCTGAAACAATCGCCTGCCCACCGTTGCTCGCCGGCAGACCTCGGCGCGATGCGCCGTCGAAGACGTCCGGGCCCGACAATCGCGTTCAGGTGACCTGCACGTTCAACGGGTGCATCCCGGCGGCGATGTCCCCGCCACGCACCATCGCTCAACGCGCATCGGAAAATATGAAAAACTTCACGTTCGCCGCGCTCGACGCAGGTCAGGTCGACCGACCGTCGAGCCGGCGCCCGATCTTCCGCGTTCATCCCGCCTACACGAAAGGACGTTTCATGTCAGTACGACGTTTGATATGCGCCGGGCTCTCGTTGTGCCTGTTGATTGCAGGCACAGCGATGGCCCAACCCGTCGAGGTCGCGGGCTTTACCCACGTGCGCTCCCTGGGCGGCATCGACGAATACCGCCTGGATGCCAACGGTCTCACCGTGCTGGCCCTGCCCGATCCCGCTGCGACGGTGGTCAGTTTCCAGGTGCTGTACCAGGTGGGTTCACGCAACGAGGCCGCCGGCACGACCGGCGACACCCACCTGCTCGAGCACCTGATGTTCAAGGGCAGCCAGCATTACAACAAGGCGCTCGGCAATTCGCTGAACAGCTACATGGAGCGCGTGGGCGCGACCTTCAACGCAACCACCTCGATGGACCGCACCAACTACTTCGGCACGCTCGGGCGTGACGCGCTGGAAGGCTACATCGCCATCGAGGCCGACCGCATGCGCAACCTCCTGCTGCGCCCGGAAGACCTGGCCAGCGAGATGACGGTGGTACGCAACGAGTACGAGCGGGGCGAGAACAGTCCTGTCACCGCGTTGTTCCAGCAGGTCATGGCCACGGCTTACCAGGCACACCCTTACCATCATCCCACCATCGGCTGGCGTAGCGACATCGAGCATGCGAGCGTGGACAAGCTGCGCCGCTTCTACGACACCTTCTACTGGCCGGACAATGCCGTCGTCATCCTGGTCGGCAATTTCCGGCCGGACCAGGCATTGGGCTGGATCAAGCAGTATTACGGCGGCATCCCGCGCGCGCCCCAGGCCATCCCGGTGGTCACGACCGAGGAACCTCCGCAGCAGGGGCCGCGACGGCTGGTGCTCAAACGCGCCGGCGCGACAGGCAATCTGATCATCGCCTTCAAGGCGCCGCGCGCGCTCGACCCCGATGCGGCGGCCCTGACCGTCCTGGGCCTGGTATTGAGCCAGGGCAAGAGCAGCCGGCTGTATCGCGCACTGGTCGACACCGCGGTTGCCACGCACGCCGGCGCCAGCTTCCATGCGCTGCGCGATCCCGGCCCGTTCGTGGTGACGGTCAGCCTGCCGCCCGACGCGAAACACGAGCAGGCCGAGAAAGTCGTCTGGACCGAACTGGAGCGCGTCAAGACCGAGGGCGTCACGCGCGACGATATCCAGCGGGTGCTGGGCCCTTACCGGGCCGATCAGATCTACCAGCGTGACGGCGTCGGCTTGACGTCCGCCCGATTGGGCCACGCGGTCTCGCTGGGCGACTGGACACGGTTCGTCACCGAGCTCGAAGAACTGGAGAAGGTGACGCCCGCCGATGTGCAGCGCGTCGCCCGCAAGTACCTCGTTGAAAACCAGAGCACCACCGGCTGGTTCGTCCCGGAGAAATCGTCATGAAGCAGGCTCGTTTCAACCATCTGCGGACGTGGTTCGTGTGGTTCGCCGTGCTGTGGCTGCCTGTTGCCGCTCAGGCGGGCATCGCCGATCGCATCGTGCGCACCCAGGCCGGCAGCATCGCGCTGCTGACCTATTCGATGTCGCCGCGGGAAATGGTGTCCATTGCCGGGGTGATGCCGCTGGGCGATGCCGACACGGCCAGCAAGGCAGCCAATCCCGCCGTGCCGTTGCTGACGGGCATGTTGCTGCAGGAGGGCAGCACCCGTCGCGACAAGGTGGCGATCTCCGCGCTGCTGGACAGCCTGGGCGCTCAGTTGTCGTTCCAGACCGACGGAGGCTATGTCGGCATCTATGGCCAAAGCCTGACCAAAGATTTGCCGACGCTGATCGACCTGATGGCCGAGCAGTTGCGTCTGCCCGCCTTCAAGCCGGAGGAACTGGCCAAGGCCAAGACCCGGCTGGAAGCCGCGGTCCGTAGCGCCGCGGAAAACCCGTCGGTCCGGGCCAGCGAGGCGCTGAACCGGTCGATCTACCCCGCCGCGCACCTCAACGCCCCGGTGCCGCGCGAGCGGATGCTCGCGGCCATCGCCGCCGCAACGGTGGACGACATCAAGGCCTTTCATCAAGCCTATTACGGACCCGCACACCTGACGCTGGTCGTGGTCGGCGGCGCGGACCCTCGCCGCCTGCAGACCATGGTGACCGAAGCGTTCGCGGGCTGGAGCGGCGGCCAGGCGCTCGTGCGGCAGGGGCCGCCGCGCAAGGCAAGTCAGCCCGACATGCAGCGCATCGCCATGGGGGACAAGGAATCCATCAGCGTGATGCTGGGTCAGGCCATCGACCTGCGCGCCAACGATGCCGACTACCTGCCGCTCAGCGCGGCCGTCAACATCCTGGGCAACGGCTTCACCGGCCGGCTGATGGCAGGGGTGCGCGATCAGGAGGGCCTGACCTACGGCATCCGTGCCGGCCTGTCCGGGCTCTCGCTGATGGACGGCGGATTCGTTATCACCAGCAGTTTCGCCCCGCCTCTGCTGGACAAGGGCGTCGCCAGCACGCGCCGCATTCTGGACACCTGGTGGAAACAGGGCGTGACGCAGGCGGAACTGGATGCCCGCAAGGACGGCATGATCGGCCGCCATCAAGTCGCCATGGAAACGACCGGCCAGATGGCCGCCATGATCGCCCAGACGGTGCTCCAGGACCGCCCGCTGAGCGACCTGGACACCTATCCCGAGCGCGTGCGCGCGTTGACCGTCGAGCAGGTCAACACCGCCATCCGCACGTACCTGGACCCCGGCAAGATGACGTTGGTGGAAGCGGGCACGTTTGCGGAGAAATAACCGCAACCTCGCTTCGTTCCGCGCCGCGCCCGGCTTCGGCCGGGCCGCCGCCATCGCACTGCCACGGCTCTCCAACGGGAGGTTCGCTGCAGCGCTCGTGGAACATCCTCGACGCGTGCGGACTCGAGTGCGCCGGAGCCCGGCGCACGACAATCGCCCCGGACGCGAGGCGCCGTTATGCGAGAATCGGAACCTCCAACCGCTTCACACCACCCATGACGGGGCTCGCATGACCACCCACATCACGATCGAATTCACCGAACACGCAGCGGAAGCCGTCGGCGAGCAAACCAGCACCAGTTTCTCCTACGACCAGGGCGCGCATGTGCCGCAACCGGGCGACTTCGTCGAGCTCGAGCATTCGCGACAGACGTTCCTCGTGATCGGCCGCGTGTTTTCGCTCAAGGCGAATTACTGCGCCGTCAAGCTCGTGCTCGACCTTCCTCCGCCGGACGACGATCAGGATTTCGGTCCCGCGCACTGAGCACCGCTGCAACGCATGCCATCGGCCCGAACCGATGACCACGCAGCGCACGCGTGCGCGACATCGCAGTCGATGATCGATCGACATCGGCTGCGCACGAACCCCCTGCCGACGAAAAACGACCCGGCCCGCGATCGCGGGCCGTGCAGGAACATGAAGCGTTGCGCGTCACCGCGCATCCGGAAACACCGGCGCAGTCAGACACCGCTCGAACCACACTGCATCGTCGCCGTCGCCGATCGGCCACATTTCCGCATCCAGTTGCGGCATGCCCGCGGCCGGCGCAGGCGCGCGACCATCCACGCCGGACGCACCGGCCCGTACCCATCCTGACTGCGCGCCGCCGTCATCGCACGATTGCGCATGCGCCTGCGCCTCGCAGAACGCCACCGGATGCACCTTCCCGCCGACGGTCGCACTCACCGAGCGGTATTGATAGACCGCGCCGGTCGCCCAGTCCTCGCTCTGGCTGCAGATCCGCGCACGATGCTGCACGTGGACCGCGCCGAAGCACGCGTAGGACACGTGCGTGCCGCTCGCGTCGTCCGGAATGAAATCGCAGTTGCCATCGAAACCGGTCAACGGGCCGCCCGTATATTTCGCGAGCCACTGCCGCTCGGCCAGCGCCCGCGCGATCAGCCCTTTGGCCGACCGATCGGCCAGCATCGCCGTGCGCCGATCGATGGCCTTGCGCACTTCGTCGACCGCCATCGGATGGCCATCGTAATCGGCGTCGAGTCGGTTGTTGCGTGCGCCGATCCAGCGCCGCTGGCTGCGCACGAGCATGTCGCGGATCGCGGCGTCCGGCGCGGCCTTCAGCGCGCCCGCATAGGCCGTATTCATCCTCGCGTCGGCTGCCCGCAGCGCGGGGCTCGCGCAGATGCGCTTCTCGACCGGTTGCACGGCCTTCGCGCAATCGATCGCCAGGGCCGGCAAGGCCAGGCCCATGCCACACATGAACATCGAAGCAAGACCGGCGAGCCAGCCGGCCGATGCCATTCGAATCCCTCGCATGCGCTCTCTCAATCGGTTTGTTGTTCTTGGTCGCGCCGGGTCGACGCGGCATCTCCTGTATCGTCGCAACCGGAACCGGTACCGCGCGTCACCGTGCAGCGCCGCTTCGGGTGCGACAGGCACACACCCCGCGCCGCGGTGCGAACGCACGCGCTCCGGCGCAGCGCACCCCGGCTTTCATTCGTTGATGACGGGATCTCGATCGACTGGACGACGGTCATGCACGCCGTTGCCCGGCACGCGCATCGGTGCCGACGATCATGAACGACCGTCGGCGGCATCTCACGGCAGGCAGCGGCCGCGCATCGTCATGCCCGAACACACGATCGGCTGCGCTGCCCGCGCTGCTTTGCGGCCCCGTCGCCCGACGGCTCGCGCCGCCGCGGCCGGCGTGCCGCGCCACGATTAATTACTTCTTTTCCGGCTCCGACGCACCCGGCTGCTTGAACGGGAACGTGCTGAACATCGACTTCGCCTGGTTCTGCATCTGCTCCTGCATCTGCACGAACATGTTCTTCGACTGCTCGATGTAGCTGGTCATCATCCCCTGCATCATCGGCGCCTGCATGTTCATGAACTGCGACCAGACTTCCGGATTCATCGCGTTGGTGTCGTACAGGTTCTTCGACTGATCCGCGAGCTTGTTCTGGATGTCGATGAACGCCTGGATGTTCTTTTCCAGGTACGTGCCCATCATGCCCTGCATCGCATGGCCGTAGAAACGGATGATTTGCGACAGCATCGACGACGAGAACATCGGCACGCCGCCGCTTTCCTCTTCGAGGATGATCTGCAGGAGGATGCTGCGCGTCAGGTCTTCGTTGGATTTCGCATCGACGACCTTGAAGTCCTCCTGCTCCAGCACGAGCTGCTTGACGTCCGTGAGCGTAATGTACGTGCTTGTCTCGGTATCGTAGAGCCGGCGGTTCGGGTACTTCTTGATGAGCCGTTCGGCAGTCTTCTTTGTAGTAGTCATGTAACGCCTTTCAGTGCAGCGTAGCGCAAGCGCAAGTGACGAATCCCCGCCGCCCGAATCCGGGAGGCGGGGGCCTTCGGAACCCACCCGGCTGCGCGGCCACCCGGCCCGCGCAGCCCGGGCGTCAGCCCATGTGCAGGCCGCCGTTCAGCGAGAAGTCGGCGCCCGTCGCGAAGCCGGAATCGTTCGACGCGAGCCACGCGACGATCGAGCCGATTTCCTCCGGGCCGCCCAGACGCCGCACCGGGATCGTCGCGACGATCTTCTCGAGCACGTCGGGACGGATCGCCTTCACCATGTCGGTGCCGATGTAGCCCGGCGATACGGTGTTGACCGTCACGCCCTTCGTCGCGACTTCCTGAGCGAGCGACATCGTGAAGCCGTGAATGCCGGCCTTCGCGGTCGAGTAGTTGGTCTGGCCGAACTGCCCCTTCTGGCCGTTCACCGACGAAATATTGATGATGCGGCCCCAGCCACGCTCGACCATCCCGTCGATCACCTGCTTCGTCACGTTGAAGAGGCTCGTCAGGTTGGTGTCGATCACGGCCGTCCAGTCTTCATGCGTCATCTTGCGGAACACGACGTCGCGCGTGATGCCCGCGTTGTTGACCAGCACGTCGATCTCGCCGACTTCGGCCTTGACCTTGTCGAATGCTTCCTTGGTCGAGTCCCAGTCGCCGACGTTGCCTTCCGACGCGATGAAGTCGTAGCCGAGCGCCTTCTGGTCCTCGAGCCACTTCACGCGGCGCGGCGAGTTCGGGCCGCAACCCGCGACGACCTTGAAGCCGTCCTTCGACAGACGCTGGCAGATGCTGGTGCCGATGCCGCCCATCCCGCCCGTTACGTACGCAATTCGCTGAGACATGAATCTCACTCCATTTTTTGGTTTCGAGAGCTATCGAGGCTCCCTCTGACTTCACGTGGCGCCGGCCGAAGCCGCAATCGGCCGGCGCCCGGATTCGGTTCGACGGTGACGAACAGCCGGTTACGGGCGCTCGACCGCGAGCGCGACACCCATCCCGCCGCCGATGCACAGCGACGCCAGCCCGCGCTTCGCGTCGCGCTTGGCCATCTCGTGCAGCAGCGTCACCAGGATCCGGCAGCCCGACGCGCCGATC
>NZ_JAAGPK010000224.1:0-10706 GCF_017104685.1 Burkholderia sp. Tr-20355
CGTGTTTCCCGATACGTACAGTGCGCACGGCCGAGTCAGCGTATATTTCGAGGCGGCGGCAGTCATCATTTCGCTAACGCTTCTCGGGCAGCTGCTCGAACTGAAGGCCCGCTCGCAAACGACCGCCATGTTCTCCATCATCATTCCGACCTGGAACAACCTGCCGTACCTCAAGCTCGTCGTCGACAGCCTGCGCCGCCACTCCGCGTACGATCACCAGATCATCGTGCACGTGAACGACGGCTCGGACGGCACGCTCGACTGGGTGCGCGGCGAAGGCATCGAACACACCGCGTCACCGGCCAATATCGGCATCTGCCATGCGGTGAACCTGGCCGCCGCCCGGGCGACGCGCGATTACGTCGTCTACATGAACGACGACATGTTCTGCTGCCCCGGCTGGGACACGGCCCTCGTGCGCCGTATCGAGCAGATGCCGACCGATCTCTTCATGCTGTCGGGCACGATGGTCGAGCCGGTCGACACGCGCAACCCGTGCGTCGTCGTCAGCAATTTCGGCCGTGACGCCGAGCAATTCGACGCGGCGGGCCTCGTCGCCGCGACGCCGAAGCTCGCCCGCGCGGACTGGCTCGGGTCGACCTGGCCGCCGACGCTCGTGCACCGCGACTGGTGGAACCGCATTGGCGGCTACAGCAGCGAACTGTCGCCCGGCATGAGCAGCGACAACGACTTCTCGATGAAATTCTGGGACGCCGGCTGCCGGATCTTCCTCGGCGTCGGCGACAGCCTCGTCTATCACTTCCAGCAGAAGAGCACGGGCAAGATCGTCAAGAACGACGGCCGCCGCCAGTTTCTCAATAAATGGGGCATGACCCAGGCGACGTTCGACCGCTACTACCTGCATCGCGGCGAGCCCGCCGGCCCGAACATCACGCTCGACACGCCGGCCGTGGAAGGCCGCCTGAAGCGCGCGCTGCTGCGCTCGCGGATCAAGCGCGCCTTCAGCTGATCGGGCCCCGAAAACGACACGGAAACCCGTCCCGCTTCGCGTATACTTTGCGGTTCGTCCCGAATCTCTTGTCGGGACGCGCGGCGACGTGCAGCAGGATGTCCGCCAGCCGCATTCGTCCATTCGACAGGTTCCGATGCTTTCGTTTTCCGCTCCCGCCTCGCGGCGCCTGACCGCCGCACGCGCATTCGCCGTTGCCGCGCTCTGCATGGTGCCCGTCTCGACCGCGCTGACCAATGTGTTCTGCGGGCTGTTCGCCGCCGCGCTCGTGATCTCTCCCGAATTCTGGCGCAACCTGCGCTCGTTCTTCACCGATCCGGCTTCGCTCGCGGCACTGCTGATCCTCGCGGCGCTGGCCGTCAGCGTCACGTACACGATCGCGCCGCACAACAAGGCGTGGAACTGGGTCGCGAAGTACGACAAGCTGCTGTTGCTGCCATTTGCCGTGCTCGCGTTCCGTCATTCGAACTGGGCGCCGATCGTGCAGCGCTGCTGGTTCGGCACGCTGTGCGTCATCCTGTTGCTGTCGACGACCAACTATCTCGGGTTGACCGCGATCGGGCCCGCGTATGCGTCCGCGCTGCCGGTATCGCGCGCGTGGGTGTTCAAGAACCACATCGCCGCCGGCATGTTCGGCGCACTGCTGTTCTACCAGGCTGCGGATCTCGCGCTGGCGGCTCGCACGGCGCTGTCGCGCATTGCCTATGCGGTTGTCGCCGCATGGACGCTCGTCAACGTGTTCGTGATGCTGCAGGGACGCACGGGGCAGGTCATCGCGCTACTGCTGATTCTCGTTGTCGCGGTGCGTTTCGTGCTGTTGCTGCGTCGGCAGTCGGCGCTGCGCGCCGGGCTGGCCGCCGGCGTGCTCGTCCTGTCCGGCATTGCACTCGTCGTCGCAGCGTGTACGGTTCACAACGGCCGGCTCGCGGAGGTCGTGACGGAAGTGCAGCAATATCGGCAGAGCGATGCCGTCACGTCATCCGGCCTGCGCCTCGAATGGTACAAGAGAGGGCTCGAGCTGTTCAGCCAGCGCCCCGTGATCGGCTACGGTGCGGGCGGCCTCGAGGTCGAGTTCCAGAAGCTCTCGGCCGGCAAGACGGCGGCCGAAGGCCAGCTCACGTCGAACCCGCACAACGAATACCTGCTGATGGCCGTCCAGCTCGGCTCGGTCGGCCTGCTGCTGTTCGTCAACCTGATCGTGCAGATCGCGCGCGGCAGCCGCGCGCTCGATCCGCGCTCGCGGCACCTGCTGCTCGGGTGGCTCGCGATCTTCGCGATCGGCAGTCTCGCGAACTCGCTGCTGCTCGATTTCGCCGAAGGGCACCTGATCGTGCTGCTGGCCGGCATCCTGCTCGGTTGCGGCGAACGCAGCGAGGCGTTGCCGCGCGAAACGTCGGCGATCCGGCGCAGCGCGTAACGCATGACGAAACGGGTTCCGCTGCCGGCCCGCTCCGGCGGCAGCGCCCGCACATCACGCCGACGCGAGCGGGCTGCGCCGCCTCGGCACGGCGCCCCTTCGAAAGCGGAAAAGCGCGCGCCTCGCGCGCACGTCAGTCGGACCCGGCGCGAGGCAGTCGCGACGTGTCGACGATCGCGTGGGCCGCACCCGGCGGATTCAGCCCGAGCATCTCGGCCGCCGCGGCCTTCACGCGCTGCGCGCCGAGATTGGCGAGGCAGTCGCTGCGGCTGTCGACCTTGCGCTCGCAGCCTTCGTGCCGGCACGGCACGCAATCGCCCTCCCCCTGCAGCAGCCATACGTTCCCGTGCCGTCCCGAGCCGCGCAACGGCCAGGGATTCTCGGTCGCGGGCCAGTGCTGCGGCCACGGCCCCCAGCGCACCGGATCGGACGGGCCGAACAGCGCGATCGTGTCGGTGCCCGTCGCGGCCGCCACGTGGGTCGCGCCGGTGTCGGGCCCGATGAAGAGGCGCGCGCGCCGCACGAGCTCCGCGCTCTCGCCGAACGTCAGCCGGCCGACCAGGTTCAGCACGTCGCCGCCCGCTTCGGCCGCGACCTGCTCCGCATACTCGCGTTCGCTGTCCGCCGGCCCGCCCGACAGCGCGACCGCGAAGCCGTGCTCGCGCAGCCAGCCGATCATCTCGACCCAGCCGTCGAGCCGCCATTGCTTGTAGCGGAACATCGGATACGGATGCAGGACGACCAGCGGCTTGCCGGCGCGAATCGCCGGCGACTCCGCGAGCCGCGCGTCGAAGCGCGCGCGCCGCGCGGGATCGTCGCCGATGCCGGGCGCAACGACCTCGGACACCGGCTCGATGCCGATCACCGGCGCGAGTGCGAGCGTGCTGACGACCGTATGCGCGGATGCGTGATGATTGATCGCGATCCCGTTCAGCATCATTCGCGTGAGCCATGTGACACGATCCGGATCGACGAGGCCGACCCGCTTGCGGCCGGCGAACCAGCTGTAGAAACGCGGCCGGTCGGAACTCAGCGCCGCGCACGCGAGATCGTAGCGGCGCCACATCGACAACGCGTCGCGCAGCCGCTCGCGGAATCCGGCTCGCTGCGCGACGACGATCACGCGGCGTACGTCGGGATTGTGCTCGAGCACCCCCTCGGTGCCGCGAAATACCAGCATGTCGATCTGCGCATCCGGCCAGCGGGCCTTCAGCGAACGGACGAGCGGCGTCGTCAGCAGGACGTCGCCGATCCGGCGCGGCGCGGCAACGAGGATGGTTCTGGGCGGGCGGGCAGAAGAAAACAGGGCCACGGCGATCGATCTGTCTAGCTGGCTGAACAAGGCTGGCAATGTACAGGATTTTGCCGCAGCCGGCGCAGCGCGGCGCACCGGCCGTGCATGCCGTCCCGAAACGGCCCTGATGCGGCCCCGCCGGCGGGCCGCGCCCACCGTCAGCGCCGGTTGGGTGCGCCCGCTACGACGCGATCGTCGCGATCGCGGGCGCGGCGGCAGCCGGCTGCTCGTGTCCCGCAGCGGCCACCGGCTCGTCGCGATGGCCGGCCCGCGGCAGCAGATGGCGCACCGCCCGCTCGACCGCGTCGACGCCGATCGCGTCGACGGTCGCGCCGGCGCGCAGGATCACATGCGGCACGCCGAGCGGGTGCCAGCGCAGGTATTTCTCGGGGCGGTCCTCGAACAGCGCGGCGACCGGCACGCCGAGCGCCGACGCGAGATGCACGGGCGCGCTGTCGGCCGACACGATCACGTCGAGCAGGCTCGCGGCAGCCATCAGTTCGGCAACCGACGACGGCGCCACGTGCCGCGCATTCACGTCGCGCCACGCATCGTCCTCGCCGCACGTGCCGATCGCCGGGTCGCGGAACATGATCACGTCGGCGCACGGTGCAAGCCGCAGGCCGAGGTCGCGCCAGCGGTCCGCGGGCCAGCGGCGCTCGACCGCCTTGTTCGACACGAACAATCCTACGCGCGGCTTCGTGCGCGCGCCGAGCAGGCGGTACCACGTGTCCTGCAGCGTACGGTCGGGATGAACCGACAGTTCGAGGCGGTCGAGATCGGCACGGCCCAGTTCGGGCACCAGCCGGAAACCCGACAGCGCCTCGTGACACATCTGCCGCTGCGCAACGTGCTCGGGCTTGCGATCGTCGAATTCGCTGTCGGCATCGTGCCAGCGGCAATCCTTCGCGCGAAGCTGGCGCGCGAACTGCATGCTGCTGCGATGCATGCCGCCGTTCGGGACGACCACGAGGTCGAACCGCAGGCGACGCAGGCGGCGCACGAGCCGCAGCCGGTCGAAGAATGCGCGCATCCGCCCGGGACGGTCGTTGCGCTCGCACTGGCGGCTGTACACGTAGGTGTGGACCGCGTGCACGTCCGGGTTGCCGGCCAGCGCGGCCGCGTTGTAGCGGTTCGCGACCACATGGAGCTCCGCACCGGGCCAACGCGCCTTCAGCGCGCCGAGAAATGCCGTTGTACACAGCATGTCGCCGAGAAAATCGATCCGGATCACGAGGATCCGCCGCGTCGGGTTCCGATTGGCCATGGTCATGTGGTGACAGTCAGTTTTTTATCGTCGCGACGGGCCGTTCCACGGCATCCCGATCCAGGGTGATCCTGTCGCGCGTCCCGCAGACCGCCCCCGTGCATGCACACGACACACGACGGCGGTGCCGTTCGCCGCGCGAACCCGCGGCAGGCGCCGCATACATGCGGCCAGCGCGCGATTGTATAGCGTCCGGATGACCGGCCCAAGGCCCGATTACCCTCGGATGAAAGAAAACGGCCCGCCGCACCGCGCGATGGCGATGCGCCGGGCCGTCTGTCGCGACAGCCGTCTAAACAGGACGCGATCAGTACGTGATTTCGACGACGCTGCCGTCGAACGCCGCGCGCAGTTCCGCGAGCAGCACGTCGCTCGGCTTCACGCGCCACGCGTCGCCCAGACGCATTTCGCCTTGCGCCCGCGCATTGCTGTACTGGATCTGGACCGCGAGCCCGTTCGGCAGCGGCGCCTGCGGGCGACGGCCGCCATCGCGCCCGCCGCCGCGCGGCGCCGGCGCTTCGACCGCGGTCGCGGCCGCCGGATCGTCCTTCGACACGTGCGGCTCGAGCACGCGGCGCAGCGCGACCGCGTCGGCGTTGCCGTTCATCGTCAGCCGCACGGCCTGCGCATAACGGCTGCGTGCGCGTTCGAGATCCATCACGGTATCGGCCGTGAAGCGGATGCCGCCGGTGAACGCGTCATTGCGCGCCTGCCCCTGCACGATCAGCAGTTCGTCTTCCTTGAACAGCGCCTTGTTGGCCTCGAACTGTTCGTTGAAGATCGTGATCTCGCACTGGCCCGACCCGTCGTCGAGCAGCGCGATCAGCATCTTGCCGCGCTGGGTCATCTGCGTGCGCAGCGACGCGATGATGCCCGCGACGAGCTTGTCGCGCCCTTCCTTCAGGTCGCCGACCTTCTGCCGCACGAAGCGGCGCACTTCGTCACGATATGCGTCGAACAGGTGGCCGGACAGGTAGAAGCCGAGCGCCCCCTTTTCCTCCTGCAGGCGGCGCTTGTCGTCCCAGGCGGGCTCGTCGACGAGCGCATGCGCGTGCGGCGACTCGGCGCCCATGTCGAACAGGCCGGCCTGCATCGCGTTCGCCTCGGCCTGGTCGGCCGCTTCCATCGCGAGCGGCACCGACGCGATCAGCTGCGCGCGGTTCGCATTCAGCGAGTCGAACGCGCCGGCGCGGATCAGCGCCTCGACCGTGCGGCGGTTGACGACGCGACGGTCGATCCGTTCGCAGAAGTCGAACAGGTCGGTGAACGCCTTCTCCTCGCGAGCGCGCAGGATTTCCTCGATCGCGTTCTGGCCGCTGCCCTTCACCGCGCCGAGGCCATAGCGAATCGTGCGCGAACGCTTGCCGTCGGCTTCGGCGACCGGCTCGAACCGGTAATGCGACTGGTTGATGTCGGGCGGCAGCACGGCGAGGTTGTTCACGACGCAGTCGTCGAACAGGATCTTCACCTTGTCGGTGTCGTCCATCGCGAGCGTCATGTTGGCCGCCATGAATTCGGCCGGATGGTGCGCCTTCAGCCACGCGGTGTAATACGCGAGCAGTGCGTAGGCAGCCGCGTGCGACTTGTTGAAGCCGTAGCCCGCGAACTTCTCCATCAGGTCGAAGATCTCGTCGGACTTCTCGCGCGAGAGGCCGTTCTTCGCCGCACCCTCGGCGAAGATCTCGCGGTGCTTGACCATCTCCTCGGGCTTCTTCTTGCCCATCGCGCGACGCAGCAAGTCGGCGCCGCCGAGCGAGTAGCCGCCGATGATCTGCGCCATCTGCATCACCTGCTCCTGATAGACCATGATGCCGTAGGTCTCTTTCAGGACGGGTTCGACGCGCGGATCCGGATACTCGACCTTCTCGCGGCCGTGCTTCCGTGCGCAGAAACTCGGGATCAGGTCCATCGGGCCCGGACGGTACAACGACACGAGCGCGATGATGTCCTCGAAGCGGTCGGGCTGCGCATCCTTCAGCATGCCCTGCATCCCGCGGCTTTCCAGCTGGAACACCGCGACCGTGTTGGCCTTCTTCAGGATCTGGAACGAAGCCGGATCGTCGAGCGGCACCTGCGCGAGCGACCAGTCGGCCTTCGACGGATCGAGGCGGCGAATGTAGCGCTCGGCCCAGTCGAGGATCGTCAGCGTCGTGAGACCCAGAAAGTCGAACTTCACGAGGCCGACGGCTTCGACGTCGTCCTTGTCGTACTGGCTGACGACACCGCCTTCGTCGCCCTGCGTGTACAGCGGGCAGAAATCGGTCAGCTTGCCGGGCGCGATCAGCACGCCGCCCGCGTGCATCCCGACGTTACGCGTGAGGCCCTCGACGCGCTGCGCGAGATCGAGCAGCTGGTGGACTTCGTCCTCGTGGTCGTAGCGCTCCTGAAGCTGCGGCTCTTCCTTCATCGCGTCGGCGATGGTCACGTGCTTGCCCGGCTTGAACGGGATCAGCTTCGCGACGCCGTCGGTGAACATGTAGCCGAGGTCGAGCACGCGGCCGATGTCGCGCACGGCCGCCTTCGCGGCCATCGTGCCGAAGGTGGCGATCTGCGACACGGCGTCCGCGCCGTATTTTTCCTTCACGTACTGGATCACGCGATCGCGGCCGTGCTGGCAGAAGTCGATGTCGAAGTCGGGCATCGACACGCGTTCCGGATTCAGGAAGCGCTCGAACAGCAGGTTGTAGCGCAGCGGATCGAGATCGGTAATGCCGAGCGCGTACGCGACCAGCGAACCGGCGCCCGAGCCGCGGCCCGGGCCGACCGGCACGCCGTTGTTCTTTGCCCAGTTGATGAAGTCCGCGACGATCAGGAAGTAGCCGGGAAAGCCCATCTTCGTGATGGTCCCGCACTCGAATTCGAGGCGCTTGTAGTAGGTGTCGCGCTGCGCGTCGCGCTCGGCTTCGACCGGATACAGCTGCGCGAGACGGGTCTCGAGCCCTTCCTTCGACAGCTGGACGAGGTAGTCGTCGAGCGACATGCCGTCGGGCGTCGGGAACAGCGGCAGCTTCGGCTTGCCGAGCTCGAGCTTCAGGTTGCAGCGCTTCGCGATCTCGACCGTGTTCGCGACCGCCGACGGCAGGTCGGCGAACAGCGCGACCATGTCGTCCTGCGTGCGGAAGTACTGGTCGGTCGTGAACCGCTTCTGGCGCCGCGGATTCGCGAGGATGTCGCCTTCCGAGATACACACGCGCGCTTCGTGCGCGGTGAAATCGTCGTCGGTCATGAACTGCGTCGGGTGCGTCGCGACGACCGGCAGCTTCAGCGCCGCGGCGAGCGTCGCGGCCTGCTGGATGTACGCCTCCGCGCCCGGCTGGCCGTAACGCTGCAGCTCGATGTAAAAGCCGCCCGGGAATACCTTCGCCCAGCGCTCGGCGTGACGGCGCGCGGCGTCCTCGTTGCCGGCGGCCAGCGCGAGCCCGATGTCGCCCTGCTGCGCGCCCGACAGCGCGAGCAGCCCCTGCGAAAGCGGGCCGTCGAGCCAGCTCGCGTCGAGTTCCGCGCGGCCGCGGTACTGGTTCGTGAGCCATGCCTTCGACAGCAGCTCGCAGAGATTCAGGTAGCCGACCTTGTCCTTGACGAGCAGCAGCAGCCGCGACGGCTTGTCGCGATCGTCGGGATTGGCGATCCAGACGTCGCAGCCGGCGATCGGCTTGATGCCCTTGCCGCGGGCTTCCTGGTAGAAACGGACGAGGCCGAATGCGTTGCCGAGATCGGTGAGCGCGAGCGCGCCCTGACCGTCCGCGGCCGCCGCCTTGACGATGTCGTCAATGCGCACGATGCCGTCGGCAATCGAGAATTCGGAGTGAACGCGAAGATGGACGAAGCGGGGATCTGACATGGGCGCTATTGTAGCCGCCCCGCCGCGCAGGCTGCCCAAAAAATCCCCGCGCCGGCCGTTCGGCCGATGCGCGCGGCGACACGTCGCGCGACCGGCCGGACAGCCGGGTGCCGATGCCCGCGCGGTTTGCGGGATAATACGGGTTTTCGAATCAACGCCCCGGCTTCGCACCCTATTTTGCGGGCCGCCGTGCGGCCGTTTTCCCGTCGGACCATCATGACCATCGTCAACCTCGCCGCCTACCACTTCGTGTCGCTCGACGCGAACGAACAATGGCGCCCGCTCGTCACCGCCCGCTGCAACGAACTCGGCCTGCGCGGCACGATCCTGCTCGCCCCGGAAGGCATCAACCTGTTCATCGCCGGCACGCGCGACGCCACCGACGCGTTCATCGCGTACCTCCGCCACGATCCGCTGTTCGAAGGCAAGTTCGCGTCGCTGCAGTTCAAGGAAAGCCTGTCCGACTCGCAGCCGTTCCGCCGCATGCTCGTGCGCCTGAAGCGCGAGATCATCACGATGAAGAAACCCGCGATCAAGCCGGAGCTCGGCCGTGCGCCGTTCGTCGACGCGCACACGCTGAAGGCGTGGCTCGACCGCGGCCACGACGACACGGGGCGCCCGGTCGTGATGCTCGACACGCGCAACGCGTTCGAGGTCGACGTCGGCACGTTCGACAACGCGCTCGATTACCGGATCGACAAGTTCAGCGAATTCCCCGAAGTGATCGACGCGAACCGCGCCGACCTCGAAGGCAAGACAGTCGTGTCGTTCTGCACCGGCGGCATCCGCTGCGAGAAGGCCGCGATCCACATGAAGGAAATCGGCATCGAGAACGTGTACCAGCTCGAAGGCGGGATCCTGAAGTACTTCGAGGAAGTCGGCGGCGCGCACTATCACGGCGACTGCTTCGTGTTCGACTACCGCACCGCGCTGAACCCGCAACTCCAGCCGACCGAGAACGTCACCTGCTTCGCATGCCGCGCGGTCGTCACGCCGGAAGCGCAACAATCGCCGAGCTACGTGCCCGGCAAGTCGTGCCCGGCCTGCGCGCAGGCAGCCAGCGCCGCGTAAGCGCGCAACCGGCGTTCCGATGAACGACTATCGCGGCCGCTTCGCGCCGTCGCCCACCGGCCCGCTGCACTTCGGCTCGCTGGTCGGCGCGCTCGCGAGCTGGCTCGACGCACGCGCGCACGGCGGCGCGTGGCTCGTGCGCATCGAGGATCTCGACGGTCCGCGCACGGTACCCGGCGCGGCCGACGACATCCTCGCGACGCTCGCGCATTTCGGCATGACGCCCGACGAACCGCCCGTGTGGCAAAGCACGCGCGACGCGGCCTACACGGCCGCGCTCGAACAGCTCGTCGCGGCAGGGCTCGTCTATCCGTGCGGCTGCACGCGCAAGGAAATCGCCGATTCGCTGCGTGCCGCGCACGAACGCCACACGACGCTCGCGTACCCGGGCACGTGCCGCACCGGCCTGCACGGCAAGCCCGCGCGCGCGTGGCGGCTGCGCGTGCCGGACGGCGGCGACGCGATCGTCGCGTTCGACGACCGCTGGCAGCACACGCAATCGCAGAACCTCGCGACCGAAGTCGGCGATTTCGTGCTGAAGCGCGCGGATGGCCAATGGGCCTATCAGCTCGCGGTCGTCGTCGACGACGCCGCCGCGCGTATCACGCATGTCGTGCGCGGCGCCGACCTGCTCGATTCGACCGCGCGCCAGATCCATCTGCAACACTGCCTCGGCGTGCCGACGCCACGGTATCTGCACGTGCCCGTCGTCGTCGATGCAAACGGCGAGAAACTCAGCAAGCAGACGGGCGCGACCGCGCTCGAACGCGCCGCCCCGCTGCCCGCGCTGCAGGCCGCGGCAGCGCACCTGGGCCTCGCGCCCGACGGTGCGCTGCCCGGCGCGAC
>NZ_JAAGPK010000225.1:0-10527 GCF_017104685.1 Burkholderia sp. Tr-20355
AGCAGAACGCGCGCCTCGCGCTGCAGGCGGCCGACCGCGGCTACGTGATGGATTCGGGCACGGTCACGATGGAAGGCGACGCGAAGCAGATGCTCGACGATCCGAAGGTGCGGGCCGCGTATCTGGGCGAGTAAGCGAGAGAAGGCGCAGGTCCGGTGACGCGCGGCGGCAGATGCCGCATGCATTGTGCCAGGGCTGTCGAAAGGCTGTCACGGGATGCCGTGACAGCCTTTTTTTCGTGTTGTGCGATTCGTGCCGAACTATGTGCGCGGACGCGACTCCATTCGACGGGTGCGGTGCGCATGCGGCGCGGGCATGATGGAGCGCAGCCGGTCGCCTGCAATCAGTCGCCCGCAGCCGGTCGCCCGCAGCCGGTCGCCCGCAAACCGACACACGGGCCGCGTAGCATCGACGGTCCATCCGAACACGGAGAGCACGCATGAGTCTGGACTACGGTTTCGTGAAGGCGAAGGTGACATCGGTGGCGAAGCTGAAGGGCTCGCCGCACGGCAGCGAGATCCAGTATCACATCCACCTGACGCTGGCGCTGCCGTCGGGCGACTGGGATGTCGCGATCAACGTCGGCACCAGCGATGCGGACGACCTGTTGAACTACAAGCTCGTCTACGATTTCCACCATCCCGTCACCGAGACGCTCGCGGCCGCGGCCGAAGGCTACACCGACCTCACGGGGCAGGCCGCGCTGCCGGCACTGGACTACCTGCGCAGCGACATCCTGAACGAGACGGGTGCGTGGCGCGCGAGTGCGGTGATGGACGGCACCGAGAATCCGGAGCCGATTCCGTCGCTGCTGCGGCTCGTGAACGCCGCGCAGTCACAGGGCCTCGACGTCGTCGTGTTCGGCCGTACCTATAAGGAAGGCAACGGCATTCACGACACGCACATGAACCAGGGCTCGACGGGCTCGAACTATCTGCATCGCGCGGGCGACGACCATAACGACCACAACGACGTGTGGCAGGACGGCGCCCTGATCGTGCGCGTGAGCGCGTCGCAGTGGGCCGCGTATTTCGCGGCGTTCGAGCAGCAGGCCGTGCCGACCGACGCGCTCGGCAATCCGCTGCCGGGCGCGGGGCCGATCACGCGCTGAGAGGGGCCGCTGCCGCCGGCATCACGCCGCCGGCAGCGTCTTGCCGAACGAGATGCGCTCCTCGACGCGATAACCGAGCGCCGCATAGAAGCGGCACGCGTCGTCGTTGCCGGGCAGCACCTGCAGGTTGATCTTCAGGCAGCCGCGCGCGGCGAGCGCGCGTTCCGCATGCGCGATCAGCGCGCGGCCGACGCCGAGCCGGCGCACGTCGTTCGCGACGCCGAACGAGTAGAGCCAGCCGCGATGTCCGTCGAAACCCGCCATCAGCGTGCCGACGACGCGCGCGCCGCTGGTCGCGACGAAGAACAGCTCCGGCTGCGTCGCGAGCTTCAGCGCGATCGATCGCAGCGGATCGCGGTGCGGCGACGCATCGGCTTCGTCGTATTGCGGGAACGCGTCGCGCCATACCGCGAGCACGGCATCGGTATCGGCGCGGTCGAACGGGCGGATTGCGACAGCATCGGCGGCGGCATCCATCGCGGCGGTCTCCTTAGAGCGTGTCGAGGATCGACCGCAGCATCGCCATCATCTGGTCGATTTCGTCGGTCGTCACGTTCAGGGCGGGCATGAAGCGCAGCAGGTTCGGCCGCGCGGCGTTCAGCAGCAGGCCGTCGGGCTGCATGTCGCGCGCCTTCTCGACGATCTGCGGGCCGATGTCCTTGCCGAGCAGCAGCGCGCGCAGCAGGCCTTCGCCGCGTTCGCCTTCGAAGCCGCGCTCCTCCGACAGCTCGAGCAGCTTGCGCTTCAGGTATTCGCCGCGGGCGCGCACGCCTTCGAGGAAGCCGGGCGCGACGAGCTGCGAGATCACCGAGTAGCCGGCCGCCGTCATCAGCGGGTTGCCGTTGTAGGTGCCGCCCTGGTCGCCGGCCTCGAACACCGCGACATCGGCCTTCGACAGCAGCGCCGCGAGCGGCACGCCGCTGCCGATGCCCTTGCCGAGCGTCATGATGTCCGGTTCGATGCCGGCGAGTTCGTACGCGAACAGCGTGCCCGCACGGCCGCAGCCGCTTTGCACTTCGTCGACGATCAGCAGCAGGTTGTGCTGCTTCGTCAGCGCACGCAGCGCCTGCATGAATTCGCGCGTCGCCGGAATCACGCCGCCTTCGCCCTGGATCGGTTCGAGCATCACGGCGACGGTCTTGTCGGTGATCAGCTTCTCGACCGAGTTGATGTTGTTCAGCTCGGCCTTCGGGAAACCCGGCACCTGCGGCGCGTAGATCGTGTCCCAGCCGGGCTTGCCGCTGGCCGACATCGTCGCGAGCGTGCGGCCGTGGAAGCTGTGGTCGAACGTGATGATCTCGTACGCGCCGTTGCGGAACTTGCGGCCCCACTTGCGCGCGAGCTTGATCGCGCCTTCGTTCGCTTCCGCGCCGCTGTTCGTGAAGAACACCTTGTCGAACACGCTGTGCTGCGTGAGCAGGCCCGCGAGCTTCGCCATCGGTTCGTTGTAGAACGCCGGCGACGGGTTCAGCAGTTTTTCGGCCTGCGTCTTCAGCGCTTCGACGACACCGTCGTTGCAGTGGCCGAGGCTGTTGACGGCCCAGCCCTGGATGAAGTCCAGATAGCGCTTGCCCGTGTGATCGTAGAGCCACGAACCCTTGCCGTGGGTAAACACGATGTCGGGGCGGTTCGTGATGTACATCAGCGAGTCGATCGGAAAATCGTTCAGGGGCATGGCAGCAGACTCCAGCGGACGTTGAAAGGGAAACGGGCAATAAAAAAGCCACGGAAGGCCGTGGCTGGTGGGTTCGAACAGCTTGTGCGTAACCGGTGAAGCGGTGTGGGTTACGCGCGAGTCCGTGACGAGCCGGCGGCATCCGGGCGGAGCGGCGAGCGGCGACGTCGAAGGGTGGACAGGAAGCAGTTCATGTGCGCAAGCATAAGGCATCCCGCGCCTCACTGTAAACCGCCGCGATGCCGCGAATGTGACATCGCGGCGTGCGGCGCGGGACGCGGGCGGGCCCGCCGCTCAGACCGGATGCGCGAGGTCGGCGGCGCTCGTGAACGAGTCCGCGTAGAACTCGTCGGCCGGCAGCGCGTGGTGCTGCGTGAAGTCGCGCTGCGCGGATTCGACCATGACCGGCGCTCCGCACGCATACACCTGGTAGCTCGACAGATCAGGCAGGTCCTCGATCACCGCGCGATGGACGAAGCCCGTGCGGCCGGTCCATTGATCGCCGGCGTCCGGCTCGGAGAGCACCGGCACGTACTTGAAGTTCGGGATCTCGCGTGCCCACTGCTCGGCGAGTTCGTCGAGGTAGATGTCCTTCTTGCGGCGGGCACCCCAGTAGAGCGTCATCGGGCGCGTGATGCCCGAGTGCTTCACATGCTCGATGATCGCCTTGATCGGCGCGAAGCCCGTGCCCGACGCGAGCAGCACGATCGGCTTGTCGGAGTCCTCGCGCAGGAAGAACGTGCCGAGCGGGCCTTCGAAGCGCAGGATGTCGCGCTCCTTCATCGCGCCGAACACGTGGTCGGTGAACTTGCCGCCCGGCATGTGGCGGATGTGCAGCTCGATCGGGCCTTCCTCGTGCGGCGCGTTCGCCATCGAGTAGCTGCGGCGCGAGCCGTCCTTGAGGATGAACTCGACGTACTGGCCCGCGAGGTACTGGAGGCGCTCGTTGGCGGGCAGCTGCAGCTTCACGACCATCACGTCGTCGGCCTTGCGTTCGAGCGCGGCGATCCGGCACGGCAGCTTCTTGACCTGCACGCCGTCGACGCCGGCGATTTCACGCACGTCGATTTCGAGATCGCACTGGGCCTTCGAGCAGCACAGCAGCGCGAGGCCGCGCGTGCGTTCGTCGTTCGACAGCGCCGACGCGGCGTGCGGGCCCTGTTCGATCTGGCCCGACACGATCTGGCCCTTGCAGGAGCCGCATGCGCCGTTCTTGCAGCCGTACGGCAGATGGACGTTCTGGCGCAGCGCGGCAGCCAGCACGGTTTCGTCCGACTCGACCTGGAATTGCCGGCCGCTTTGCTTGAGAGTGACGTTGAATGCCATAGAACCAAACTAGAACAAAATGGGGGGACCGTGCATGTCGCGCACGGCAGCTACAATGCAAGACCGTTGCGCGTCGCGCAACGGCCGCTACTGATTTCGCAACCAACATGATCGCGACACGAATCCTGCGCCGGCCGCGCGCACTGATCGTCGGCTGCGGCGACGTCGGCATGCGCTGCGTCGCGCAATGGCGCGATACGCGCCGCAACCTGCGGATCTTCGCGCTGACGAGCCACCCGGCCCGCCGCGACGAACTGCGGGCCGCGGGCGCGACGCCGATCGTCGGCGACCTCGATCGCCGGGCGACGCTCGGCCGCCTCGCGGGTCTCGCTCGCACGATCCTGCATCTCGCACCGCCGCAGGCCGACGGCCGTGACGACCGGCGCACGCGTGCGCTGATCGCCGCAACGTCCATGCCCGCGCGTCGGCCAGCGACCCCGCCGGCACCGGCGGTCGGCCGGCTCCGAACGCTGCGCACCGCTGCACGGCAGGCCGGCGCACCCGTTCGGGGAGCGCGTATTGTACCCGACGGCCTTCGCGCGCCGAGGCTCGTCTACGCGAGCACGACGGGCGTATACGGCGACTGCGGCGGCGCGCGCATCGACGAAACGCAGCCGTTGCGCCCCGCGAATCCGCGCGCGTTCCGACGCGTGTCGGCCGAGCGGCAACTGCGTGCGGCGACGGTGCGCGGCGTGCTGTCCGCGCGCATCGTGCGCATTCCCGGCATCTACGCGGCGAACCGCCTGCCGGTCGCGCGGCTCGAGCGCGGCACGCCGGCGCTCGAGCCGGCCGACGACGTCTACACGAACCACATCCACGCGGATGATCTCGCGGCGATCCTGCGCCGCGCGGCCGAGCGCGGCAGGCCGGCGCGCGCCGTGCACGCGTCGGACGACAGCGAACTGCGGATGGGGGAGTATTTCGACCGGGTCGCGCGGGTGCTCGGCCTGCCGAGGCCGCCGCGCGTCAGCCGCGCGGACGCCGAACGCCAGCTCGAACCGACGCTGCTGTCGTTCATGCGGGAGTCGCGACGCCTGTCCAACGCACGGCTCAAGGCCGAATTGTGCGTGACGTTGCGCTATCCGACCGTAGACGATTTCCTTCAAACGCTCGCGCCGGGCAGCGCCTCAGGTCAGCGCCGGTAACGCCTCGATCAGCAGGAAGCACAGCAGCGCCCCGATCAGCGCGCCAATCAGGTTCGGATGATATTTGTGCTTCATGTGCATCATGGCCAGCAGGCCGCCGATCACGATGACACCGATGACCGCGAACGCGATCATCACCGACGACAGTTCGAAAGAATGGTTGAGGTTCATGATGTCTCCCCTGCATCGCTGCTCGTGCAGCTTGTGATTTCAGTATAGCGGGGGAACCTGCGGCCCAGACGCGGCCGAGCACCGAACGGTCGTGCGGATTTTCCCTTACAGGGTTTTGACGGGATTGCGCAGCGCTGAAAGGTCGGCGTCGTCGAGCCACCGCCACGCGCCCGGCGCGAGATCGTCCGGCAGCGTGAAGCCGCCGATGCTTTCGCGGTGCAGCAATTCGACGCGATTGCTCGCCGCCGCCACCATGCGCTTGACCTGGTGGTATTTGCCTTCGAGGACGGTCAGCGCGAGCGCGTGCGTGTCGCGCGCGTCGGCGGCGACGGCCGCGATCGGCTTCGGCTCGCCGTGCAGCTGCACGCCGCCGCGCAGCGCGTTCAACTGCGCGTCGTCGAGCGGGTGGCGCACGGTCGCGACGTAGGTCTTCGGCACCTTGCGCTTCGGCGACGTGTACGCATGCACGAACTGGCCGTCGTCGGACAGCAGCAGCAGGCCGGTCGTGTCCTGGTCGAGGCGGCCGACGCACTGCACGCCGCGCGCGACGAGCGGCGCGGGCAGCAGGCTGAACACGCTCGCGTGGTGCTGCGGATCGCGCGAGCATTCGTAGCCGGCGGGCTTGTTGAGCGCGAGATACGCGCGTTCGTGGAACGGCCACGCCGTATCGTCGACCTCGAATACGAGGCCGTCGGTATCGAAGGTGGCGTCCGGATCGGTCGCGGCCGTGCCCGCGACGGCGACGCGGCCCGCTTCGATCAGGCCGCGGCATTGGCGGCGCGAGCCGAAGCCCTGGGTGTAGAGAATGCTTTCGAGATCCATAGCGCGCGCATTCTATCAAGCGGCGGCGGATGACCGGCATGAACGCGCCTGCGCTGGTAAGCTGCCGGAACGCCGCGCGGGGTGCGGCACCCGTTCATGCTTCACGGAAAGTCCATGCGTTTCGATTCATTCCCGTTCGGTCGCCAGGCGGCCGCCGTCATTATTGCCGCCACCGTCTCGTCGGCTGCTTTCGCGCACGCGCATCTCGCGAAGAGCGATCCGGCGGCGGGCGCGGCGGTGGCCACCGCGCCGGCTGCCGTCACGATCGACTTCACCGAGCCGCTGGAGCCGGCATTCAGCTCGATCGTCGTCGTCGACGGCGGCGGCAAGACGGTGTCGGACGGCCGTGCGCGCATCGACGCGTCAAACCGCAAGCGGATGACGGTGCCGCTCGCGGCAGTCGGCGCCGGTGCCTATACGGTGAAATGGGTGGCCGTCGCGACCGACGGGCACCGCACGCAGGGCGCGTACGGCTTCAGCGTGAAGTGACGCAACGGCGGCGGCAGGCCCGTGCCAGGGTTGTCGTCGCCCTTATCCGACAGGGAGTTTCCCGCATGAATCCGACGACGCTCGATGCACTCGCCGATTTCCCCCGTCAACTCGAAGCGCATTTCGCGGCCGTGCCCGACGGCTATGCGCGCTGGACACCCGACGACTGGGCCGGGATTCCGAGCGAGCATTTCTCGCCACTCGGGCAGCTCTGCCACGTGCGCGACATCGAGATCGACGGCTATCAGGTGCGGTTGCGGCGGATGCTCGACGAAGACCGGCCGCTGCTCGTGTCGCTCGACGGCGACGCGCTCGCGATCGAGCGCCGCTACACCGATGCGTACGCGTCGGACGTGCTCGCGGCGATCCGCGACGCGCGACGCGAAACGTTGGAGCTGCTGTCGCGCCTCACGCCCGAGCAGTTCGAGCGCACCGGCGAGTTCGAAGGCTACGGTCCGTTGACCGTGCGCGGGCTCGTCCACTACCTGTGCAGCCACGACCAGCAGCATCTGGCCGGCATGCAGTGGCTGCTCGGCAAGATCGACGCGGCGCTTTACGCGCGCTGAAGCGCCGGCCTTCGCAAGCATGATCCGGTGCCGCCGTCGGTACGGCAGACCACGGATTTGCGTCCGGATTGGATCGGTTTTCTGGATAATCCATCCAGCCGCGACCGGCTGACCCGCGCGTGGCACGTGCCTACACTCCTAGCTTCGCTCAACGAAAAAGGAGTCAACCGTGGCAACTCATACGCTCGCAGACAAGGTCGTCCTGATCGCAGGCGGCGCGAAGAATCTCGGCGGCCTGATCGCCCGGGATCTGGCCGGCCACGGCGCGAAGGCGGTGGCGATTCACTACAACAGCGCGGCGTCGCAGGCCCAGGCCGAGGAAACGGCCGCCGCCGTGCGCGCGGCCGGCGCGGAAGCCGCGACGTTCCAGGGCGACCTGACGACGGCCGCCGCGGTCGAGAAGCTGTTCGACGACGCGAAGCAGCGCTTCGGCAAGATCGACATCGCGATCAACACGGTCGGCAAGGTGCTGAAGAAGCCGTTCACCGAGATCAGCGAGGCCGAGTACGACGAGATGTTCGCGGTCAACAGCAAGTCCGCGTTCTTCTTCATCAAGGAAGCCGGGCGGCATCTCGAAGATCACGGCAAGCTCGTCACGCTCGTGACGTCGCTGCTCGGCGCGTTCACGCCGTTCTATGCGGCGTACGAAGGGTCGAAGGCGCCGGTCGAGCACTTCACGCGCGCGGCGTCGAAGGAATACGGCGCCCGCGGGATCTCGGTGACGGCCGTCGGGCCGGGCCCGATGGATACGCCGTTCTTCTATCCGGCCGAGGGCGCCGACGCGGTCGCGTATCACAAGACGGCGGCCGCGCTGTCGCCGTTCAGCAAGACCGGCCTGACCGACATCGAGGACGTCGTGCCGTTCATCCGCCATCTCGTCACCGACGGCTGGTGGATCACGGGCCAGACGATCCTGATCAACGGCGGGTACACGACGAAGTAACCGGGCCGTTCACGCGCCGCGCGGCGCACCGCAATGGCGCGTTTGCGTGGACAATGAACGGGCGTGCAGCCGCGAGGCCGCGCGCCCGTTTTCGTTGTGCCGCCGGACCGTGCCGCGATGGGCGGCGGCTGGCGGCGACCGCCGTCCGAACCTACGCTCCCCCGCCGATGGACAAGCTGGATCAGGTCAGAATCTTCCTGCAGGTTGCCGAAATGGGCAGCTTCATCAAGGCCGCGCACGCGCTCGACGTGCCGCGCGCAACCGTGTCGGCGGCCGTCCAGCAGCTCGAGACGGGGCTCGGCACGCGCCTCCTGCATCGCACGACGCGCCAGGTGCAGCTCACCGCCGACGGCGCGCTGCTGCTCGAGCGCGGCCGGCGCCTGCTCGCGGAGGCCGACGAACTCGACCGCCTGTTCCGCCGCCGCGACCGCGACGTCGTCGGACGGCTGAACGTCGACGTGCCGAGCCGGATCGCGCGCCGCGTCGTGGCGCCCGCGCTGCCGTCGCTGTTCCGCCGCTACCCGAAGCTGCAACTGTCGCTCGGCTCGACCGACCGCTCGATCGACCTCGTGCAGGAGGGCGTCGACTGCGCGATCCGCGTCGGGCGGCTCGCGGACAGCAGCCTCGTCGTGCGGCCGCTCGGGCAGTTCACGCTGATCAACTGCGCGAGTCCCGACTACCTGCGCGAATGCGGCGTGCCCGAGCATCCGGATGCGCTCGCGCAGGGGCACTGGGCGATCGGTTATGCGTCGCCGACGACGGGGCGCGAGCTCGGATGGGAGTACTGCGTCGACGGGCAGACGCACATGCTGACGCTGCCGAGCCGCGTGATCGTCAACAATGCGGAAACCTACATCGCCGGCTGCATTGCCGGCATGGGGCTGATCCAGATTCCGCGGTTCGACGTCGAGCATCTGCTGGAAAACGGCGCGCTCGTCGACGTGATGCCCGGCCACCGCGCCGCGCCGATGGACGTGTCGGCCGTGTATCCGCATCGCCGGCATCGGTCGCGCCGGCTCAATGCGTTCGTCGAGTGGTTCGGCGAGTTGATGACGGATGCGCTGACGGGGACGGCGGTGGGGCCGGGCACGGAAGGTGACTGACGGCAGCCGGGTGGCGCGGCCGCCGTCGCGCATGTTTCAGCCGTCCGGTGCCGCGAATCGCCTGTCGCGCCCGGCATCCCGCACCGCGTCGATCAATGCCGCGCCTGGGCCGTCGGGCTTCGCGGCAAACGCATAGAAGCGCGCGGCCGGCAGCGCGGGCAGCCCGTCCCGCGGCCCGCATTCGCGCAGGCCGTCGCGCAGCTGGCTGCGTGCAAGCGCGGTGACCGCGAAGCCGGCGAGCGCGGCCGACACGCAGCCGGCCATGCTGCTGCTCTCGAACCGTACGCGGAACGGCCGCAGCGCGGCGGCGAGCGCCGCGACGGCCGCTTCCCGATAGACGCACGGCTGCGGAAACAGCGCGAGCGGCACTTCGCCGTCCGCGTCGAGCGCGCGATCCGACGCGTAGGCCCACACGAGCGGTTCTTCCCACAGCAGTTCGCCCGGTGTATCGACCCGCCGGCACTGCTTGCCGAATACGACGTCGAGCCGGCCGAGCGTCTGTTCGCGCAGCAGCGACGCGGTGATCCCGACCTTCAGCTCGATCGACGTGCGCGGGTAGCGGTCGCGGAACGCGCGCAGCACCTGCGGCAGCCACGCCCCGGCAAAGTCCTCCGACGCGCCGATGCGCAGCGGCCCGTGCGCCGGCGCGCCGCGCAGCCGGGCGCGCACTTCGCGCTCCATGTCGACGATGTTGCGCGCGTAGGCGTACAGCGTGTCGCCGGCCGGCGTGAGCGCGACGCGCCGCGTCGTGCGCGCCAGCAGCACGGTGCCGGCCGCCTGTTCGAGCCGCTTGATGTGGCCGCTGACGGCCGACGGAGTGAGCGCGAGGCGGTCGGCGGCCGGTGCGAACCCGCGGCTGTCGACGACTTCGAGGAAGGTACGCAGCAGCGTGATGTCGAGCGCGGTCGATGCGGGGTCGGTCGGCGGTTCCATCGGTCGATTCAACGTGAAATTCAATGAATGAATCATGATACTCCGTGAATCGTGATGAAATGCCGGCCTACCATCGTGCGCTCAGGCTGGCCCAACGGAGTACACGATGACGACCTATATGCATGCGACGACCGCGTCGCTCGATATTGCCTATCTCGAATGGAACCCGCGCGGCGAGCGCGTGGCCGTGCTGCTGCACGGCTGGCCGGACAGCCCCGTCGGCTGGGCCGCGGTGGCCGAGGC
>NZ_JAAGPK010000226.1:0-10094 GCF_017104685.1 Burkholderia sp. Tr-20355
CATGAAAGCGAAGTTTTCGACATGACAGAATGGCCCGGACGCCTTGCCCGACTCGGCGCCCGGTGCCCTGCCTCCGGCCGGCGGCACCCATACGACAACATCACGCGCGCGCCGACGCGCCCGCCGCACGACGGCACCTTCCGTCCTTCGGAGGAGACAAGTCATGAATCCGCTTCACGCGCTGCCGGCGTCCGCGTCGGCAACGGTCCGGCGCACGCGCGTGCGCTGGCTCGTGCTGGCCGTCCTGTTCGCGGTCACGACAATCAACTACGCGGACCGCGCGGCGATCGCGATCGCGGGCCCGAGCCTTGCCCGCGCGCTGCACCTGAGCCACGTGCAGATCGGCTTCATCTTCTCCGCGTTCGGCTGGTCGTACGTGGTCGCGCAACTGCCGGGCGGCTGGCTGCTCGACCGCTACGGGTCGCGCATCGTCTACGCGTTCAGCATCTTCTTCTGGTCGCTGTTCACGCTGCTGCAGGGCGCGATCGGTTTCTTCGGCGGCGCGGCCGCGTTCGCGCTGCTGTTCGGGCTGCGCTTCCTCGTCGGCGCGGCCGAGGCGCCGTCGTTCCCGGCCAACAGCCGGATCGTGTCCGCGTGGTTCCCGGCTGCCGAGCGCGGCACCGCGTCCGCGATCTTCAACGCCGCGCAGTACGCGGCGACCGTCGTGTTCGCGCCGCTGATGGGCTGGCTCGTGCACGCGTTCGGCTGGCAGTCGGTGTTCGCGGTGATGGGCGTGCTCGGTTTCGCGTTCGTCATGGTGTGGAACCGCACGATGTACGACCCGAAGGACCACCCGAACGTCAACCGCGCGGAACTCGACTACCTCGCCGAAGGCGGCGCGCTCGTCAACATCGACCAGGCGACGGGCGGACGCGACGGCGGCCCGTCGATGCGTCACGTGAAGGCGCTGCTGAAGAACCGGATGCTGATCGGCGTGTACGTCGCGCAGTACTGCATCAACGCGCTCACCTATTTCTTCATCACGTGGTTTCCCGTCTATCTCGTGCAGGCGCGCGGGATGTCGATCCTCAACGCGGGGCTCGTCGCGTCGATCCCCGCCGTGTGCGGGTTCCTCGGCGGGATTCTCGGCGGCGTCGTGTCCGACGCGCTGCTCAAGCAGGGCCGGTCGCTGTCGGTCGCGCGCAAGGTGCCGATCGTGGCCGGCATGCTGCTGTCGATGTCGATGATCGTCTGCAACTACACCGATTCGCACGTGCTCGTCGTGCTGTTCATGGCGCTGTCGTTCTTCGGCAAGGGGCTCGGCGCGCTCGGCTGGGCGGTCAACGCAGACACCGCGCCGCGCCAGATTGCCGGGCTGAGCGGCGCGCTGCTCAACACCTGCGGCAACCTCTCCAGCATCACGACGCCGATCGCGATCGGCTACATCGTCGACCGCAGCGGCTCGTTCAACGGCGCGCTCGTCTATGTCGTCGCGCACGCGCTCGTCGCCGTGATCTGCTACCTGTTCGTCGTCGGCGAGATCCGCCGCGTCGAGCTTCAATGAACGGCGCGGGCCGCGCCGGCGCGTCCGGCGGCCCGCGCGCCACCGGAACCAGGAGCGAACCGATGTCCGAACCCAGCCGCGCGGGCACGCCGCGCGTCACGCGCATGCAGGTGATTCCCGTCGCCGGCCGCGACAGCATGCTGCTCAACCTGTGCGGCGCGCACGCGCCGTACTTCACGCGCAACCTGGTGATCCTCGACGACAGCAGCGGGCATACGGGCGTCGGCGAAGTGCCGGGCGGCGAAGGCATCCGCCACGCGCTCGAGCGCATGACGGATCTCGTGGTCGGCCAGTCGATCGGCCGCTACCAGGCGACCCTCAACGCGGTGCGTGCGACGCTGTCCGGCGCGGGTGCGGGGGCGGGCCGCACGATCCGGCACGAGGTGACGTCGGCCGGCGAGGCCGCGGTGCTGCGGCAGCCGCACGAGATCAACCTGCGGCTCGACAACGTGATCACCGCGATCGAGGCCGCGCTGCTCGACCTGCTCGGCCAGCACCTCGACGTACCGGTCGCGGCGCTGCTCGGCGAAGGCCAGCAGCGCGACGCGGTGCCGATGCTCGCGTACCTGTTCTATATCGGCGACCGGCGCCGCACCGACCTGCCGTATCGCGACGAGGCGCTTGCGGCGAACGCGTGGTTCCGGCTGCGCAACGAAACGGCGCTCGCGCCGGCCGACATCGCGCGGCAGGCCGAAGCCGCGGTCGACCGCTACGGCTTCGCCGATTTCAAGCTGAAGGGCGGCGTGATGGCCGGCGCCGACGAGCTGGAAGCGATCGCGGCGATCAAGGCGCGCTTCCCCGATTCGCGCGCGACGCTCGACCCGAACGGCGCGTGGTCGCTCGACGAAGCCGTCGCGCTGTGCCGTGGGCAGGGCCACCTGCTCGCGTATGCGGAAGATCCGTGCGGGCCCGAAGGCGGCTATTCGGGCCGCGAGGTCATGGCCGAATTCCGCCGCGCGACGGGGATCCCGACCGCGACCAACATGATCGCGACCGACTGGCGGCAGATGGATCACGCGGTGCGGCTGCAGGCGGTCGACATCCCGCTCGCCGACCCGCATTTCTGGACAATGCAGGGCTCGGTGCGGCTCGCGCAGCTGTGCCGCGACTGGGGACTCACGTGGGGGTCGCACTCGAACAACCACTTCGACGTGTCGCTCGCGATGTTCACGCACGCGGCGGCCGCCGCGCCCGGCACGATCACCGCGATCGATACGCACTGGATCTGGCAGGAAGGCGACGCGCGGCTCACGCGCGAGCCGCTCGCGATCGTCGGCGGCAAGGTGGCCGTGCCGGAACGGCCGGGGCTCGGGATCGAGCTCGACATGGCGCAGATCGAGGCGGCGCATGCGTTGTACAACGCGGTGGGCGGCACCGCGCGGGATGACGCGGTCGCGATGCGCTATCTGGTGCCGGGGTGGGCTTACGATCCGAAGCGGCCGAGTTTCGGGCGGGGGTGAGGGGAAGGCGGGATGACGGGTGGCGGTTGCCAAATGCCGAAAACGGCCGCATCCTGCCGGCTGCCCGGATCGGCCCGCGCGGCGGATGGTCGGGCGCTCCCGCCCATCCGCGAAAGAACGCTCTCCATGACGTCATCCGATCCGACACTTCGGCAAATCATCGTCTTCATGCTGTATTCGGTGTTGTGTCTGCCGGCGAGCGTGACCGTCGCCAGCTATGTCGCAGCTCGGATTACGCGCAACGTATCGAATTTCGAAGGCGGTGCCGGTTACGCAGCGCTATGGTGGATCATCCTGCTGACCTGCGCGTTCTATGCGCTATCGATCGTCGTCGGCGCGCTGCTGCGGAAAAGAACGGCGATTCTCGCGGTCGTTACGGTGGGGGCGGCCGTGTTGTCGGTGCCGACGTTCCGGTTGGTTCAGGATCTGGCGACGTAGTCCGCCGGCTATCGGACCCGCAAAAACAAAAAGGCCCGATCTCGCGATCGGGCCTTTCGAATTCCGTTGGTGGAGCGGAGGAGGATCGAACTCCCGACCTTCGCATTGCGAACGCGACGCTCTCCCAGCTGAGCTACCGCCCCAACAGTCGACCATCATACACACGCATTTCTGCGCTTGGCAATAGGGGTTACATCCCCCTGAAGCGTTACTTTGACGGCGCGCCGGCCAGCACCCATTCGACCACCGAACGGACATCGGCGTCGGTCATGCGCGGATGCGCGGGCATCGGAATCGCGCCCCAGACGCCCGAGCCGCCGTCCTTCACCTTCTTCGACAGCTTCGCGACGGCCTGCGGATCGGACTTGTAGCGCGCGGCAATATCCTTGAACGACGGGCCGACGAGCTTGCGGTCGACCGCGTGACAGCCCATGCAGGCATTGCTGCGTGCGACCTTCAGGCCGTCGCCGGCGTCCGCGTGCGCGGCGCCCAGCGTGCCGAGCACGAGCGCCGCGCCGGCGGCGCCCTGCACCATCCACTGTTTCATCTGCTTCATCCGCGCGCCCTTCATTGCGCCGGCGCCTTCGGGTTGCCCGGGTGCACGCTCGACGAATTCGAGATCGGGGCGGGCGACTGCAGCGGCGCGGACTGCACCGACGCGTCGGGTACCGCGCCGACCGTCGCGCTGTCCGCCGGCGCGGCGGCAGCCGGCACGCCGGATGCGCCGCTCGCGGGCGAGGCGGCCTGCAGCGCCTGCGCGTCCTGCGGCTTCACGTACTGGAACACCTTCACGACCTTCTCGACGCCCGGCACCTGGCTCGCGGCTTCCGCGCCGCGATTGCCTTCGTCCACCGTCACGAGGCCCATCAGGTAAAGGTTGCCGCGTTCGCTGACGACCTTGTAGTAGTTCGCCGAGATGCCCTTCGTCGCGATCAGCTCGGACTTCACGCGCCCTTCGAGATACGAGTCGTTCGCGCGCGACGACAGCGACGACGCCGGCTCGACCGACAGCTCGTTGACGATGCCGTTCACGTTGTTGATGCCGCGCACGATTTCCTCGGCGCGCTGCTTCGACGCATCGTTCGGCACTTCACCCGTCAGCAGCACGCGGCGGTTGAACACCGTCACGTTCACGTGCGACTGGTCCGGCAGCCCGTTGTTGATCTGCGAAAGCGCCTTGACCTGGATCTCGCGGTCCTCCGTCTGCGCGCCGAGCGTCCGGCGATCGGTCGCGATCAACGCGCCGCCGCCGGCCGCTGCACCCACGACTCCGAGCACACAACCCTGCAGCGACACGGCGAGGCCCGCCGTCAGCGCGGCGAGCAGCGTGGTTCTGACGAGCGTCTGTTTGACGCGGCTTTGATTCATCGACGGCTCTCCTTCGTTCAATCCTCACCCAGCAGCATCGCGTCGATGCCGTCGCACAGGCAGTGGATGGTCAGCAGATGGACTTCGTGGATGCGTGCCGCGCGAACGGCGTGCACGCTGATCGGAATATCGGTATCGGACAGCGCGGCCGCGACTGCATGGCCATTGCCGCCCGTCAGCGCGACGACGGTCATCTCGCGCTCGTGCGCCTCGTCGATCGCCGCCAGCACGCGCGGCGACGCGCCACCCGCATCGAGCACCAGCAGGATGTCGCCGGTCTGGCCGAGCACGCGCACCTGCTGCGCGAACAGCTGCTCGGCGGCCGCCGCCCCCATGAGGCCGGCCTGCGACGCATCGGTGGCCAGCGCGATCGCCGGCAGGCCCGGACGCTCGCGCTCGAAGCCGCCGACGAGCGACGCGGCGAGATACTGCGCGGCAGCAGCCGACGGGCCGTCACCGCACGCGACGATCTTGTTGCCGTTCGCCAGCGCGGCGAACATCGCATCGACCGCGGCTGCGATCGGCAACGACAGCGCGTCGGCCGCTTCGGCGTGAAGCGCGGCGCTGTCGTGGAATTGTTGCTGAATACGTTCGACTGACATCGATTCCTGGTGAACTGGGCGCGTGGCACATTTCGCGCGACATCGTGGGTGCGGCGAGTTTACCGTACTCCGGCACCCTCTCCGGGGGTCCGGCAAGAACTCTTTACATCTCGTCACACGTCGCGGCTACGCATCGTCGGTACGAAATGCGTCGCGCAGCCACGCGAGCCGGCCGGCCTCGAACGCGACGACATCGAACCGGCACGCGGCACCGGCACCGTGCCGCGCCCAGAACTGCAGTGCCGCCGCCACGAGGCACCGCCGCTTGCGCCAGCCGACGCTCGCGGCCGCGCCGCCGTGCCGGACACTGCGCCGTGCGCGCACCTCGACGAACACGAGCATGCCGTCGGGTTCGCGCATCACGAGATCGAGCTCGCCGCCGCGCATCGTCACGTTCGCCGCGACGAACCCGAGGCCGCGGCGCTCGAGAAACTGCCGCGCGCGCTGCTCGAACGCCGCACCGACGGGTTTGGATCGTGCCGCGCCGGAAAAGTTGTCGCCCGCGTGCGGCAATCCGCGCCCGTCGCCCGGGCTGGCCGGCGCCGCGTGGCACAATGCCGACCTTGTTCCGCTTGCGCCGCGATTGCGTGCATTGCCTGCCATGACTGCCCTCCTCGAACTCGCGCACACGCAGCACTACCCGGACGCCGCGCTTTACGTGGTCGCCACGCCGATCGGCAATACGGCCGACATCACGCTGCGCGCGCTGCACGTGCTCGGCCTCGCCGACCGCATCGCGGCCGAAGACACCCGCAACACCGGCCAGCTGCTCGCCCGCTACGGGATCTCGAAGCCGCTCCTGGCCGTGCACGAACACAACGAACGCGAAGCCGCGCAGCGCGTGATCGAACTGCTGCGTGGCGGCGAACGCGTGGCTTACGTCTCGGACGCCGGCACGCCCGGCATCTCGGACCCCGGCGCGCGGCTCGTCGACGCGGTGCGCGAGGCCGGCTTCGCGGTGATCCCGCTGCCGGGCGCGAGCGCGGCCGTGACCGCGCTGAGCGTGGCCGGCGACTGGGCCGGCGCGTTCACGTTCGCGGGCTTCCTGCCGCCGAAGGCCAAGCAGCGCGCCAGCGCGCTGCAGGCGCTGGTGTCGCACCCGTATGCACTGGTGTTCTACGAAGCGCCGCACCGGATCGCCGAAACCGTCGCCGCGCTCGCCGATGCATTCGGCCCCGCGCGCCGGCTGCTGATCGCGCGCGAACTCACCAAGCTACACGAGCAGCTGTTCCAGGGCACCCTGTCCGAAGGACAGACCTGGCTGGCCGGCGATGCGAACCGGCAGCGCGGCGAGTTCGTGCTGGTCGTCGAAGGCGCGCCGGCGTCGAGCGGCGAAGCCGACGACACCGCGCACGACGCGCTGCTCAGGCTGCTGCTGGAAGAAGTACCGGTGAAGAGCGCGGCCAAGCTCGCGGCCGCGCTGACGGGCGCATCGCGCAACACGCTGTATGCGCGTGCGCTCGCGCTGAAGGAAGGCTGACGCGGAACGACGCCGCGCCGAAACGACAAAGGGCTGCCGGAAGGCAGCCCTTTGTACTTGATGCTCGACGCGTGAGCGGACGAACCGCCGCGTTACTTCGCCGAGATCGACGCGAGCATTTCGTCGCGCGCCTCGCGCGCTTCCTGCGGCGACAGCCCCTCGATCTTCACGCGGCCCGTGCCGGCATGCACGAGGCCGATCAGCTTGGCAGCGGCATACGACAGGTCGAGCACACGGCCGCGCTTGAACGGCCCGCGATCGTTGACCTTCACGACGACCCACTTGCCGGTCGACGCATTCGTCACCTTGATGTACGACGACAGCGGCAGCGTGCGGTGCGCGGCGGTAAGCGCGTTCATGTTGAAGCGCTCGCCGTTCGCGGTGCGGCGGCCGTGGAAATCCCGCCCGTACCACGAAGCGCGGCCCGTCTGGCGGAAGTCGGATACATCCTTGCCGTCGATCGGCTCGGCGTCGGCCAGCGACGGCTTCTTCGCGTCCTTGCTGTCCGCGGCCGGCAGCGATGCCAGCGCGGAATCGAAATTGAGCGGCTGCTTGTCGTCGTCCGCCTTGGCGGCCGCGGCTGTCTTGTCGACCGCCTTCTTCTGGTTCACGCTGCCGGTGGTCTGGCTGGATGGCACCGCGCAGCCCGTCAGCGCAAAAAACAATGCAATGGTTCCGAATCGACTCGGAAAACGTAAATTCATCGACGTGTCGCCTTCTGGTTCGGGCCGCTCCGATACAACGCTGCTTCACAACGCAGATACGCGGCCCGGACGGCAAATGCGTGCACGCCCCGCTCGGATGCGAGCAGGCGGCTAGCATGGGCGCGGCTTTCGTCTATGCCGCAACCGTCCTGATTAGTTTTCACGTCTGGCGCAACCTGTCCCCAACAGCCTGACCAGACCCCACATGCCGCCATCGAACATGGCTCCACGTTCGCGCGCGTCGATACGACCAACGCACAGGAACGGCGGCACAGGCCTCATCCGGCGGCGCGGCAGCAGGGCCGCAGGCGGGCGCGCAGCACCCGGCCGGACAAGACGTGAGCACCGAATGCTCGGTGCTGGATACACCGCCGGACTCCCCGGCGGCTGATGCTTGACGGTGAATCGGACGCCTCTTTTAACGGGGCCGAAACACCAGCGAATGGCGTGAAATTCACGCGCAATGGGGCGCATTATACATAAATCAAAACGCCATCTCGAAAAGCACCCCCGACGGACCATTGATTCTCACTATGGCTGTAACAATCGGCATGCTCCGGGAATGCCCTCACCCGCGCGCCGCGGCACGCGTCGCACGAGCGGCAGGCGGCGCGCGCGACCGGTACAATCGCTCCTTTTAGCCGCCGGTGCCTCCATGAAAGTCACGCTCATTCCGGTCACGCCGTTCCAGCAGAACTGCTCGCTGCTCGTCTGCGAGAAAACGGGCCGTGCCGCCGTCGTCGATCCGGGCGGCGATCTCGACCGGATCCAGCAGGAAGTCGCGCGGCAGAACGTGCAGGTCGAGAAAGTGCTGCTCACGCACGGGCACATCGATCACTGCGCGGGCGCGAAGACGCTCGCGACGCACTACGGCGTGCCCATCGAGGGGCCGCAGGAAGAAGAACGCTTCTGGATCGAGAAGCTGCCGATGCAGAGCGAGCGCTTCGGCTTTCCGGCCGCCGACACCTTCGAGCCCGACCGCTGGCTGAACGACGGCGACACCGTGCAGTTCGGCGACGAGACGCTCGAGGTCTATCACTGCCCGGGCCACACGCCCGGCCACGTCGTGTTCTTCAGCCGCGCACACCGCATCGCGATCGTCGGCGACGTGCTGTTCGCGGGCTCGATCGGCCGGACCGATTTCCCGCGCGGCAACCACGAGGATCTCGTCCGTTCGATCAAGGAGAAGCTGTGGCCGCTCGGCGACGACGTCACGTTCGTGCCGGGCCACGGCCCGGTGTCGACGTTCGGCGACGAGCGCCGCACGAACCCGTTCGTGTCAGACAAGGTATTCGGATGAACCAGACCGCCATCCCGGAAATCTACGTCAGCACCGACGTCGAGGCCGACGGCCCGATTCCCGGCCCGCACTCGATGCTGAGCTTCGCGTCGGCCGCCTATACCGAGGACAAGCAACTGATCGCGACGTTCTCGGCCAACCTCGAGACGCTGCCCGGCGCGCAGGCGCACCCGGTGCAGGAAGCGTGGTGGAAGACCGAGCCGGAAGCCTGGGCCGCGTGCCGGCGCGACCTGCAGGCGCCCGAGGCGGCGCTGGTCGCGTACGTCGACTGGGTCGAGGCGCTGCCCGGCAAGCCCGTGTTCGTCGCGATGCCGGCCGGCTTCGATTTCACGTTCATGTTCTGGTACATGATGCGCTTCGCGGGACGTTGCCCGTTCTCGTGGTCCGCGCTCGACATCAAGACGCTCGCGTTCGCGATGACGGGCCTGCCGTATCGCAAGGCGATCAAGCCGCGCTTTCCGAAGCACTGGTTCGACGACCATCCGCACACGCACGTCGCGCTCGACGACGCGATCGAGCAAGGCGCGCTGTTCTGCAACATGCTCGCCGACCTGCGCCGCCAGCAGGCCGCGCTCGCCGGCCTCGCCGTATCGGACACCGATCGGTCGGAGCGCGCGGGGGCGGGACAAAATCCCACGGATCCGCGAGCAAATTAGCGAATCTTGCTCACCAGCGCCACGCCAGATTGCCTTTCCTTTCCCGGCCCTCTAACATTCAGCATGTTGTTGCTGCCGCATGGAGGCGCAGGTGACGCTCGATTCCTTTTCGCAAAAAATCCTTCGCCTGTTGCAGCTCGACGCGCGCCGTTCCGTTCAGGAAATTTCCGACCAGGTCGGCCTGTCGAGCACGCCGTGCTGGCGCCGCATCAAGGACATGGAACAGTCGGGCGTGATCCAGCGCTACACGGCGCTGCTCGATCGCGAGAAGCTCGGCCTGCACGTCTGCGCGCTCGCGCACGTGCACCTGACACGCCACAACGAAGGCGGCGTCGAGCAGTTCGAGCGCGAGATCGCGACCTGCCCGGAAGTCACCGAGTGCTACAGCACGACGGGCGAAGCCGATTACATCCTCAAGATCGTCGCGCCGGACATCAAGGCATACGACGTGTTCCTGCACGAGCGCATCTTCAAGATCCCGGCCGTGTCGCAGGTGCGCACGAGCGTCGTGCTGCGCGAGATCAAGTTCGACACGCAACTGCCGCTGTAACGCGCGGGCCGGCCCGGCCGGTGCGCGGCGTG
>NZ_JAAGPK010000227.1:0-10061 GCF_017104685.1 Burkholderia sp. Tr-20355
CCGCTCGCGATCGCGCGCCACCTGCGTGCGCGTTTCGGCGCCGCGTGGCAGCAGAAGGCGGCGCTGCTGTCGATCGACGATCCGGAATGGGCCGAGCTGATCGGCATCACGACGATTCGTCAGCCGACCTACGAAATCGGCTACAAGGCCGTCGAATTCGTGCACGAGCGGATCGACGGCGCGGCGGGCGACGTACGCGTCGCGATGCTGCCCGGCGAGCTGTGTGCGCGCGCGTCGACCACAAGCTGAGTATCATGCGGGGCACGCAGCGCGTCAGGTGCGCTGCCCCGAACAAGGAAATACATGACTGTCGCTCCCGTCACGCTGGCGCTGCTGATCGCCGCCACGCTGATCATCGCGCTGCTGCCGCTCGTCCTCTTCCGCATCCTGCGCAAGCCGCTTGCGCTCAATCGCCGCGACACGATCGTCGGCGTCGCCGTCTTCACGCTGTTTGCGATGATCGCCGAGCGCGCGTTTCACGGGCTCGTGCTGAGCCGCACGCCGGAGGACGGCTGGCTGACGCAGCCGCTCGCGTTCGTCGCATACAGCGCGCTCGCGACGGCCGTATTCGAGGAAGCCGGCCGCTATCTCGGGATGCGTTTCCTGAACCGCCGCTACGGCGAGTCGGCCGGCGACGGCCGCGGGATCGGCTACGGGATCGGTCATGCCGGCGCCGAAGCATGGTTCGTCGGCGTGCTCGTGTGGGGCCAGTGGTCGTATCTCGCGTGGCTCGCGAGCCGCGGCCAGCTCGAGACGCAGTTGTCCGACCTGCCGGTCGACACCGTGGTGCGGCTGCACATGATGCTCGCGACGCTGTCGGCGCAGTCGATCCTGTTGTTGCTGCTCGAACGCTGCGCGGCGTTCGCGGTGCAGCTCGCGCTGTCGGTGCTGGTCTGGCGCGGCGTGCGCGCCGGCCGCGCGGGCGTGTTGCCGCTCGCGATCGTGCTGCATGCGCTCGCGGCCGTGCCGACGCTGCTGTACCAGGTGCGCGTGCTGCCGGCCGCGTGGGTCGAGGCCGCGTATTTCGTGCTGGGCGCGGTCCTGGTCGCCGTGCTGGTGAAGACGTGCCGGCCGTCGCGAACGGCAGCCTGACGGGGGAGCGTAATGGATGACTATCTGATCGAATGCCAGAGCGCGGAATTCGACGCGCTCGCGCGCGTGATCTGCGATCTCTTTCCGGAGCAGACGCGCTTTGCCGAAAGCAGCGATGCGCGCGGGCGCTTCCTGTCCGTGCACTGGCTCGCGATGCGTTTCGGCGCGACGCCGAAGCGGATGACGCTCGATATCCGCATCGTGCCGGCGGCGTTCGCGCGCTATCTTGCGCTCAAGCCGATGCAGCGTGCGCGCAGCCATGCGGTGCTGCATGCGTACACGGAAGCGATGCTCGGCTCGCTCGAGGAGCGGCATGCGGCCGGCGAGGCCGTCGAGCGCAACGCGGAACTCGAGCTCGACGAGGACTTTGCGTGAGCGGGTGCGCCGGCATCGTGCCGGCGCGGCGGGTTACGCGTCGCGGTAGACCTGCGCGAAGCGCTGCGCCTGCACGACGCCGTAGTCGCCGGGCGCGTATTGCATGACCCAGTCGCCGGCGACGCCGCGCAGCGTGTCGCCGTTTTCCGAGCGGGCGATCGTGAACGGCTCGTCCATCCGGCGGGCGAGCACGACGGCCGGCCGGTTCCGGTAGGCGCCCGGCGCGCCGTGCGCGAGTGCCGGATCGGCGGGCAGGTATTTGGCGTCGAAGCGTGCGCGCGACACGACCCAGCGATCGCCGGTCGAGCCGGTGATCAGCGCGTCGCCCGCGACATAGCGGTTCGGACCTTCGAGGCTCATCAGTTCGCCGTCGGCATCCGCGAAAGCCACGGCGACGGTTTCGTCCTTGACGACGCGACGGGCCTGCGGATCGGTACGCAGATCGAGGTGCTTGAGTTCGAGCATGGCGGGAAGGTACGGGAAAGCTGGAAAAGCCGGGAGCTTATCCCGAATTCGGCGCGCCGTGTGGCGCGCCGATCGCCGGCGGAGGCGCGGCGCCGTCCGCCCGGGCGGGGCAGCACGGCGCCGGCGGGGTGGGCGTCAGGGTTGCGCGGGTGCGCTGGCGGCCGGCGCGGCTGCCGCCTTGCCTTCCTTGCCCTTCGCCTTGCCCTTGCCGCGATGCTCGCCGCCGTGGTGCAGCCAGCTGCGGAACGTCGTGTCGGCCAGCGCCTTCTGCTCGGCCGGGAAGCTCTCGTAGAGCGGCGCGAAGGCGTCGGCGAGCTTCTTCGCACCGTCGGCGTTCGCCTGCGACAGTTCCGCATACTGCTTCATGTCGTCGAGTGCGGAGACGTCGTGCTTGGCCATCCGTTCGCTGTAGAGGCGGCCCATCGTTGCGCCGTTGTCGCGCATCGTGTCGGCGAACGTCTTCCACTGCGGTTCCTGCGCCGACGTGATCTTCAACTGGTCGTGCAGGTACTTGATGCGCTGCTCGATGCGCGCTTCGTGGCGTGCCGCGCGCTGCTCGGCGCTCGGGGCCGACGCCGCGGCCGTCGTGGCCGGGGCCTGCGCGGGCGCTTGCGGCTGTGCCGGGGTTTGCGCGAACGCGCTGGCTGCAACGGCGAGCGTAGCGAGGGTGAGCGAGATTTTCTTCATGATTGGCTCTCCGGGGTGGTGTCGTGCGAGCGGGCGCGGCGGTCACTGCCGCAAGCGCGCTTCTCGCGTCGCCGTTATTAGTAGCACGTTGCGTGCGGCGCGGCAGTGAATGCGACACTTGCTTACATCCGATACGAATCGAAATTGAAAGGCCCGGATTCGGGCGATGCCGGTTGGGCACGCGGGCGTTCGGCGCTATCATCGCGTCACCTTCCACTCAGCCGGCGCGTTGCGTGCCGGCCCAGCCTCATGCGTCCACCCCGCCTCGACCAACTCGACGATCTCGACCGGCAACTCGTCGCGCTGCTGCAAGCCGATGCGCGCGCCAGCGTCGCGGATCTCGCGCGCCAGCTCGACGTCGCGCGCACGACGGTCGTTGCACGCATCGCGCGGCTCGAACGCACCAACGTGATTGCCGGGTACAGCGTGCGGCTCGGGCAGGACGTGCTCGACGCGAGCATTTATGCGTACGTCGGCATCATCCTCACGCCGAAGTTCGGCAAGGACGTATTGCGCAAGCTCGACCGGATGCCCGAAGTGCAGCTGCTGTGCGCGGTGAGCGGCGAGTACGACTACGTCGCGTGGTTGCGCGCCGATTCGCCCGAACGGCTCAACGACCTGCTCGACCAGATCGGGACGCTCGAAGGCGTCGAGCGCACGACGACGTCGATCATCCTGTCGCGCAAGATCGATCGCGGGACGATCGGCGGCTGACCTGCCGCACGCGGTGCCGTGCGCGAGCGTGCCAGCGCGTGCATTGCGCGGGTTTGCGCGGCGTCGCGGGGTTTCGCTTGCCGCCCGCCCGCGGCCATATTCGTCCCGACCGCCGGCGCATTGCCTGACGGGCAGGGTGCCGGCCGTCGCCTGCCTGCGCATCCGGCGCGTCTCTTCCTTCCGAACGCCTTCGTGCCGCCTGCTTCGACCGGCGTGCCGCTCCTGACGCGCGCGGTTCGTGCGTCGGCGCCATGCCATTCCTCGTCTTCGCCTTCGTCCTTCGTTCTTGCGCGTGAAGCCTGCAACGGCCTGCCTGCGGGCGCGCTTATACGCGATTTTTAGATGAATCGGACGTTTCGACGAAATGTATCGTCATAACGTCGAAATTATCGGTCGTTTCGCATCATTCTTCGTCTTGGAACTGATTTTGCGGGTCCCTAAACTGTGTTCATGGCTCGACGCCGTTCACAACATCAACCCATCATCAGGAGATAAGCGCATGAAAATCGCCATCGTCGGCGCAGGTCTGATCGGCCACACCATTGCTCACATGCTGCGTGAAACGGGCGACTACGAAGTCGTCGCGTTCGACCGCGACGCGGATGCGCTCGCGAAGCTGTCGCGCGAAGGCATCGCGACGCAGCGCGTCGATTCCGCCGATGCGAATGCGATTCGCGAAGCAGTGAAGGGCTTCGATGCGCTCGTCAATGCGCTGCCTTACTACCTCGCGGTGAACGTTGCCGCCGCCGCGAAGGCTGCCGGCGTCCATTACTTCGACCTGACCGAAGACGTGCGCGCCACCCACGCGATCCGCGAACTGGCCGACGGCTCCGACCGTGCGTTCATGCCGCAGTGCGGCCTCGCGCCGGGCTTCATCGGCATCGCCGCGCACGAACTCGTGAACGGCTTCAGCGAAGTGCGCGACGTGAAGATGCGCGTCGGCGCGCTGCCCGAGTATCCGACCAACGCGCTGAAGTACAACCTGACGTGGAGCGTCGACGGCCTGATCAACGAATACTGCCAGCCGTGCGAAGCGATCCGCGACGGCCGCAAGCAGTGGGTGCAGCCGCTCGAAGGCCTCGAGCACTTCTCGCTGGACGGCACCGAATACGAAGCGTTCAACACGTCGGGCGGCCTCGGCACGCTGTGCGAGACGCTGTCGGGCAAGGTCGAGACGCTCGACTACAAGTCGGTGCGCTATCCGGGCCACCGCGAGCTCGTCCAGTTCCTGCTGGAAGACCTGCGCCTGTCGACCGACCGCGACACGCTGAAGTCGATCATGCGCCGTGCGGTGCCGTCGACGAAGCAGGACGTCGTGCTGGTGTTCGTCACGGTGACGGGCGTGAAGGACGGCCAGCTCGTGCAGGACGTGTTCACGCGCAAGATCTTCGCGAAGGACGTGTGCGGGATGCACATGAGCGCGATCCAGATCACGACGGCCGGCGCGATGTGCGCGGTGCTGGATCTGTTCCGCGAAAAGAAGCTGCCGCAGAGCGGTTTCATCCCGCAGGAAAAGGTGTCGCTGAAGGCGTTCCTGTCGAACCGCTTCGGCAAGCTGTACGACGGCGGCACGATGGAGCGCGTGCACGCGCTCGCCTGACCCTCCGCCAGCCTCGGGCACGAGGGCCGTACGACGCCGGGAGCGCAGCAGCGCTTCCGGCGTTGTCGTTTGTGACGCGCAAGGCGGGAACGGTGCGGTGCGCTCAGGCCGGCAGCGGCGGGACGATCGTCGCAGGTTGCGGCGGCGGCACGATGCGGTACAGCAGCGCGTCGACGTCCGCGTCGGACGGTGCGGTGTTGTCGAACATCACGATGCCGTCGCATTCCTGGCCGGTCGGCACGAAGCGGCGCTGCCGGTATTCGTCCCAGTGCGCGAGCTTGTAGGCATCGTTCGGATTGCCGCGTGCGACGATCCGTGCGTGTGCAACGTCTTCCGACGTGTGGACCCAGACGACCGTCAGCGTGACGTCGGGCGCGATGCCGAGCCACGCGCGATCGAGGATGCGCCGGTCGCGCACTTCGCGCGACAGCGGGCCGACGACGATCGCGCTGATGCCGAGCGCGAGATTGTCGCGGGCCGTATCGAGCAGGCCGTGATATTCGGGATCGCGCAGGTGTTTCAGGTAGAGCGGGCTGTCGCGGTCGTTCGGATCTTCCGTGAGCGCGCCCATCGCGGCCGAGCTGTAGCGGCCGTACAGCGTGTCCTTGTCGAGCAGGCAGAACGCCTCGCCGGTGGCGCGCATCAGCGGCCCGATGAGCCGCTTCGCGAGCGTGGTCTTGCCGGTGCCGGCATGACCGCAGAAGAACACCAGGTGCGTCACGAAGCCTGGCTCCCCGGCCGCGGGCCCGACGCGTCGTTGCGCCTGTCGCCGCGCGAGAAGACTTCCGCTTCCAGCCACATCGCGTTGATGATGCCGAAGCCGAGCGCCACGCCGATGCCGAGTATCCACGAGAAATACCACATAGGTCTGCCTCCTTGACGGTTGGGCCGCACGGGCGTTGTGCGTTGCGCAACGCAGGTGCCGCGGGCCGGTCGAAGTACCCCGATGCGCGTGCTGCGGCGCACGCAGCCCGATCATGACCAATATCGGCGTGCCGTGCAAGCCGGGCCGTCCGCGCAGCAAACCGGTAAACTGATGCACAAACCGCAACATGACGGACGACATGCTGATCAACTGCGCTGCATACCAGGATGGCCGCAAGCTGGCCGACATCGATATCGACGCCATCAGCGACTACGTGTCGAAGCCCGAGTGCTTCGTGTGGGTCGCGCTGAAGGATCCGACGCCGGAGGAAATCGACCTGATGGGCGAGGAGTTCGGGCTGCACGAGCTCGCGCTCGAGGACGCCCGCAAGGGGCACCAGCGGCCGAAGATCGAGGAGTACGGCGATTCGCTGTTCGCCGTGCTGCATACGGTCGAGCTCGACGAGGACGACGAATTCAAGGTCGGCGAACTGAACGTGTTCGTCGGCCCGAACTACGTGCTGTCGATCCGCAACCATACCGAGCATGATTTCCGCGACGTGCGCAAGCGCTGCGAGCGGGAGCCGCATCTGCTGCGGGAGGGCTCGGCGTTCGTGTTCTACGCGTTGATGGACCAGGTGGTCGACCGCTACTTTCCGATCCTCGAAACGCTCGGTGCGGAGCTCGAGGAACTGGAGGACCGCATCTTCGCGAAAGCGACGCCCGCGTCGTCGCGCGCGATCATCGAGGATCTCTATTCGCTGAAACGCCGGCTCGTGATGCTGTACCAGCACACGGCGCCGCTGATGGAGCCGCTCGCCAAGCTCACCGGCGGGCGCGTGCCGCAGGTGTGCAGCGGGATGGCCGCTTATTTCCGCGACGTGTACGACCATCTGCAGCGGATCGTGAAGACGATCGAAGGACGCCGGGAGATGGTCGTCACGGCGATCCAGGTCAACCTCGGGATGATTTCGCTCGCCGAGAACGAAGTGACGAAGCGGCTCGGCTCGTTCGCCGCGCTGTTCGCGATACCGACGATGATCGCCGGCATCTACGGGATGAATTTCGCGAACATGCCCGAGCTGCACCTGAAATACGGCTTCTACGGCTGCATCGCGGTGATGGTCGTCGCCGATCTCGCGCTGTGGTGGCGTTTCAAGCGGGCAGGGTGGCTGTAGCCGGCTCAGGCCTGGCGTGGCGCGTGCTTGCCGACCACGACGCGCCACGGCCGCACGCACCACGATTTCACGAGGCCGTTCTGCACGTACGGATCGGCGCGCGCGAACGATTCGGCCGCTTCCGGCGAATCGCCTTCGAACACGAGCACGGCCTGATCGGCCGGGTCCGCCAGCGCACCGGCGAGCATCAGTTCGCCGCGCTCGGTCGCGGCCTGCGCGAGCGCGAGATGCTGCGCGCGGAAGGGTTCGCGCCGCGACAGGTAATCGTCGACGAGTTCGTAGATCAACTGGTAATGCATGATCGCTCCCGGAGTCGGTGGGTGCCGCCGGATCGCGGGCCGGCCGGCTCAGTATAGGGCACCGTACGGCCTTTGGCAGTGCGCTTTGCGCGGCGCGGCGCACGGTTGTCAGGGTGGCGGACGGATCGAAATGCGTGACCGGCTTTCGTCGACATTCCGGAATAAACGCAACTAACGGTCTGGTTTCCAAAGCGCCCGGATAGTGACGGGCGCCTTCGCACCACAGCACTGGTGCCTGGAATCGTCTGCAGGAAAAGAGGGGCGGTCACGTCCATTCCGGCCGGGGATTCCACGTGCCGGCGGCGGCTTCCGGGGCCGGCGAAAAGGGATCGGAACCGTGCGCGGGGCCGTCCGGGCGGGCGCTGCGCGTGGGCGTTTCCATTGGCCGGAATGCGACCTATGCTGAACGAATCCGGAGCGAACTCCGTTCGCCCGATTCGCCCAGACGAGGTGAGCCATGCCTGTATCAGCCACCCTGCAGGATTGCCTGCGCCAGAAGTCATCGCGGTACGAAGTCGTGTACCACCCCTATAGCCATACGAGCATGGAGACGGCCGCCGCCGCGCATATCCCCGGCGACCGCCTCGCGAAAACCGTGCTCCTGGAGGACGACGAGGGCTACGTCGCCGCGGTCTTGCCGACCACGCACGCAGTGCGCCTGTCGGATCTCTGGGTGAAGACGGGACGCCATCTCGTGCTTGCCCGGGAGGTCGAATTGCGCGAACTGTTCAAGGACTGCGACATGGGCGCGCTGCCGCCGGTATGCATGGCGTACGGGATGAAGACGTTCCTCGAGGAACGTCTCGCGCAGCAGCCGGAAGTCTATTTCGAGGCCGGCGACCACGAAGCGCTGATCCACATGATGCAGGATGAATTCCTGACGCTGATGGAGACGGCCGAGCGCGCGCATTTCTCGCACAAGATGCAAGGGATGATGCTGTCCTGAGGGAGCCTCGAATGCGGTGATGCGCAGGGCCGGTGCGCAGGCGTGCGCCCCGGCGGGGAGGGGGTGTACCTGCTTGATTGCGATGTTCCAGTCAGTTAATTCGACATACGAATCTATTTCGCGAGGTCTGAATTAAATTCAATTCGACCTTTGTTGTGTCGGATTCCTGTTTATTCCAGCAAGGGTGACTCGTCCCGTCGACGTGTCACGGCATGCGATACCGGCGTGCTTCGATGCGGGCGCCCCGAAGCGCCGGTAGACCGCCTCCCATATTGACGCGTGGCGGGGTACGTTCGGCTCGTTGCCCCCAAGGGGGAGGTCATTTCCCGTGCCGCACGGGAAATACACGAAAATCCATGTCGGACGGGTTCGATATACGGATTGGAATATATCCATACAAATCAATTACCAATTCAATAATAAAGACTTGATTTGTGCTTACCGGAATATTATTTGAATAAGCCCTCCAAACTTTGTATTTGGGCATCAAATAAAGTTTGACGGCAAAATTTTTTCCTTGCTATCGTCTGCACCCAAGTGAACGGCGCCATTGACATCACCGCGTAACGAACGGCGAATCGTCATGCGAATTGCGAGGGGCGCCAGCTCGGCTGACAATTGCCTGACCGCGCAGGTGGGTGTTTTTCCGGTATAAATCCGGGCCGCATCGGCGCAACGATTTCGTGAAAAAGAATGAATTGGAATTCGAATGTGATTCTTTCAATTCGGATTGCTAATTGAATTTGAAATGAAATGTTCGGGGTGATGCGGTGGCGCTGCCGACCTGGCTGCGCTGCCGGCCGCAACCCGAAACTGGGCGAATCGCTTGGGGGATGGATGGTGGGCATGAAAGTCGAAGAACATCTGGCTACTTCGAACAGCGGGCTGGCCACGCTGGGGCGTCCGAGAGAGTTCGGCAAGAAGCAGCAGAACCCGGTGCGCCGGTTCGGCGGCATCGGGATCGTCCTGGTACTGCATGCAGTGCTGATCTACGCGCTGCTCAACGGCCTCGCGACCAAAGTCGTGCAGGTGATCCAGCATCCGATCGAGACCCGCATCATCGAGCCGGTCAAACCGCCGCCGCCACCGCCGATGCCGGTGGTCAAACTCCCGCCGCCGAAATTCGCACCGCCGCCGCCGCCGTTCGTGCCGCCGCCGGAAGTCCAGGTGCAGGCACCGCCGCAGGCGACGATCACGCACCAGGCGGCCCCGGTGCCGTCCGCGCCGGCCGTGCAGGCGCCGGTGGTGGCGCCGCCGGCACCGGCCAAGCCGGTCAGCCATGACGTCGGGGTCGTCTGCCCGAATTCGGACGCGCTGCGTGCGTCGATCCAGTATCCGAAGGAAGCGCAGGAAAACAACATCACCGGTGACGTGACGATCGAGTTCGTCGTGGATGCGGAAGGGAACATCACGAACGAGCGCGTCGCGCAGTCCGCGGATCCGATCCTCGATCGAGCCGCGTACAACACCGTGAAACGGTTCAAATGCGTCGCACAGGGCCAGTCGGTGCGGGTCCAGGTGCCGTTCTCGTTCAATCTGAATTGATGCAGTGGGCGGCCCGGCACGCGCCGGGTCGGGGAAAACCGTCTCGAACTTATGTAATAAGTTCACCGAAAGAACTGGAGTGGGGTATGACGAAGCGTTCACTGGCCGCGCTGGCGGCAAGCATGTTGATGTCCGTCGCCGTGGTCGACGGGTTCGTTGCGCCGCAGCTCGCCCATGCGCAGGCCAGCGGGGCGGCCGATGCATCGGCGCAGGCCGCGGCGCCGTCGATGCGCGCGGCCTTCACGAGCTCGGCCGGCACGCTCACGTAGAAGTTGAACGCGCCGATCAGCGACGAG
>NZ_JAAGPK010000228.1:0-10050 GCF_017104685.1 Burkholderia sp. Tr-20355
TGCGCGGCGAGTGGCTCGAGCGCACCGACGCGAGCGCGGGGCGCGGGCCCGGCCGCACGCTGCTGTACTTCCACGGCGGCGGTTATTACTTCTGTTCGACGAGAACGCACCGGCCGCTGGTGTTCGGCCTGACGAAGCGTGCGGGTGTGCGCTCGTTCTCGCTCGACTACCGGCTCGCGCCCGAAAACCGTTTCCCGGCCGCGCTCGACGATGCGCTCGCGGCCTACCGGCAACTGCTGGCGCTCGGCACGCCGCCCGAGTCGATCGTGCTCGGCGGCGATTCGGCGGGCGGCGGCCTCGCGCTCGCGACGCTCGTCGCGCTGCGCGATCGCGGCGAACCGTTGCCGGCCGGCGCGATCCTGTTCTCGCCGTGGACCGATCTCGCGGCCACCGGCGCGACGCTGCGCACCAACGACGGCGCCGATCCGATGTTTGCCGGCTCGGCGCTGCCGAAGGCCGCGAAGCTGTACCTCGGCGACACGCCGGCAACGCATCCGTACGCATCGCCGCTCTACGCGGATTTCACGGGCCTGCCGCCGCTATATATCCAGGTCGGCAGCACCGAGGTGCTGCTCGACGATTCGCGCCGCGTTGCCGAGCAGGCGAAGGCGGCCGGCGTGGCGGTGGAGATCGAGGTGTGGCCCGACATGCCGCACGTGTGGCAGTTGTACGCGCCGATGATGCCGGAAGCGCGCGACGCGCTCGACCGCGCGGCCGCGTTCCTGCGCCGCGTCGCGGTCGAACGCGCGGTTCAGCGCGTCGGCGAGGCGTCGATCGCCTGATAGGCGGCCTTGACGGCCGCCGCGCCGTACTTGCGCTCGAGCCGGCGCACGGTGAAATGGCCGTGTGCCATCTGCTGGAAGTGGTCGATGAACAGCGTATTGACGGTCGCCCCCAGCACGGCGCCGATCGCCGGGATCGACTTCGCGGCCATCTGCTCGGTCACCTGCACCGAGAAGCGCGACGCGACCGTCTGCACGAGCTTGAACACGGCCGCCGAGCTGTGCGCGGCGATGCCTTTCGTCGTGATGTCCGACGACGCCTTCGAGATCGCTTGCGCAAGCGCGCCGCGCAGCACGAAATAACCGAGATCGGCGTCCTCTTCCTGCTTGTCCGGGTTGCCGCCCATGCCGAGCACGGCTAGGCATTGCAGCTGCGTATCGACCGACGTCAGGTCCTCGCCTTCGCTGCGCGCGATGTCGCATACCGAGCGGAAGATCAGCGTGGTCGTCACCGGCAGCTCGACCGGCAGCGCGAGAAAGCCGAACGCGCCGCCCGCCGCACCGGTCGTCGCGACCGCGAGCTTGTGCAGCAGGTTGCTCGGCTTGTCGGGCTCGGCGTCCGGCGCCGGCGGCTTGCCGAGCGTGCGCAGCGCGATGTTCAGGCACTTGCGCAGCGCGAGCTGCGTCGCGTCGTTGATCTTGCCGGTCGCGAAATCCGGCAGCCGCGCGATCATTTTCTCGACCGGCGCGCCGAGCATCCCGGTCAGCTTCATCGTCAGCGACGGACTTTCCAGTACCTGCTTCGCGCGCCCCAGCGCGTCCCGATCCTCCGGCGACAGCGTCGTCGCGGGGTTGATTGAAATCGGTTCCATTTCTCTCCTTGGCGTGAACAGGCCCCAAACCGTCGCCAGCCTAGATTACTCCGGCATGCTAGAATTTTGAGATTGTTTGACTCGTCAAAAGTTGCATCAACAAAAAAATGGCCGTCCATACTGCCGCCCACCATTCGAGCGGGCAAGTCCTGCCGTTCCGCGAATCGCTGCTGGCGATGATCGGCATCTCGTTCGTCACCATGCTGGTCGCGCTCGACCAGACGGTCGTCGGCACCGCGCTGCCGACCATCGTCGCCGAACTCAGGGGCTTCGACCTGTACGCGTGGGTTGCGACCTCGTATCTCCTCAGTTCCGTGATCACGGTGCCGATCTTCGGCCGGCTCGGCGACTATTACGGCCGCAAGCCGTTCGTGATCGTGTCGATCGTCGTGTTCACCGGCGCGTCGGTGCTGTGCGGGATGGCCAACGACATGCTGTACCTCGTGCTCGCGCGCGGCCTGCAGGGAATCGGCGGCGGGATGCTGGTCGGTACCGCGTTCGCGTGCATCCCCGACCTGTTCCCCGATTCCGTCGTGCGGCTGCGCTGGCAGGTGCTGATGAGCTCCGCGTTCGGCATCGCGAACGCGGTCGGCCCGTCGCTCGGCGGCGTGCTGACCCAGTCGTTCGGCTGGCGCTCGGTGTTCTACGTGAACCTGCCGGTCGGCCTGCTGTCGCTGTTCTTCGTGTGGCGCTACCTGCCGCACCTGCGCCACGTCGTGCACGATCGCAAGATGCGGCTCGACTGGCCGGGCGCGCTGCTGATCGCGCTGTCGCTCGGCGCGCTGCAGCTGTTCGTCGAATGGCTGCCGAAGTACGGCGTCGCGAGCTGGGCGTCGCTGCTGCTCGTTGTCGCGGTCGCGGCCGGCGTCGGCCTGTGGCACTGGGAGAAGCGCTGCGCACAGCCCATTTTGCCGTTCGACATGTTCGGCAACCGCGCGCTGTCCGCGCTGTTCGTGCTCGCGATCCTCGCCGGCTTCTCGATGTTCTCGCTGCTGTTCTACGCGCCGCTGCTGTTCCAGGGCGGTTTCGGGATGTCGCCGAAGGAAGCCGGGCTCGTGATCACGCCGCTCGTCGTGTTCATCACGATCGGCAGCATCATGAACGGACGCGTCGTCACGCGCATCCGCCATCCGAACGCGATGCTGCACGTCGGCTTCGTGCTGTTCGCGATCGCGTGCGCGGGCATCGTCGTCTCGACGCACACGACGCCGGCCTGGATGCTGATGGCGCTGATGGTCGCGGGCGGCATCGGGCTCGGTTTCGTGCTGCCGAACCTCACCGTATTCGCGCAGCAGGCAGCCGGACGCGAGCACCTCGGGATCGCGACGGCGCTGCTGCAATCGCTGCGGATGGTCGGCGGGATGCTCGGCACCGCGCTGACGGGCACGCTCGTCAACCAGATGTATTCGAGCGGCGTGCGCGACGCGCTGTCGGCCGATCACGCGATGCAGTGGCATGCGCAGCTCGCCGATCCGCAGATCCTGATCGATCGCGCGGCACAGGGCGGTCTCGTCGCGGCGCTCACGCGCGCCGGGCATAATGGCGCGCTGCTGCTGGAAGCGGCCCGCGAATCGCTGGTCGGCGCGATCCACCTGGGCGTCGCGATGGCGGCCGTCGTGGCCGTGGTGTCGGTGTGGCAGTGCCGCCGCGTGCCGCCGATCGCATTGCGGCGCAAGATCGAGCCGCACGTCGCGGCCGATTGACCGATCGGGCGATTCAACGATTCAACGATTTACCGGAACGACATCAGCGCATGGAAGAACAGGACCGCGTCGCGATCTTGCAGCAATTCGGACGCACGTATCGCGCGTTCATGACCGCGTTCGAAGCGCACGTCGGGCAGCCGATGCCGCGCTGGCGCATCATGGTCGCGCTGCACACGATGGGCGGGCATTCGTCGCAGAAGAAGCTCGTCGAAGTGCTGCGCATCGATCCGGGCGCGCTCACGCGCCAGTTGAAGTCGCTCGATGCGCTCGGCTGGATCGAGCGCGAATCCGATGCGCGCGACAACCGCGTGACCAACGTGACGCTGACGGACGAAGGCCGCGCGGCGTTCGACGCGTGCCTGCCGCGCCGCAAGGCGTTCATCGAACAGACGATGGCGCAGTTGCCGGACGACGTGCTCAATGCGCTGTCGGGTGCGCTCGCGATGCTGGAAGCGCGGATCGCGGACGTCGGCTCGACGCCGGCCGCGCGTTGACGCGCGGGGCAGGGCGGCACGCCGGCGCCGCCGGCCGCCGCTTCATGTCATCCCGATCCCCTTCGGGCTTACAGCTCGATGCGCGTGCCGAGCAGCGCGAGGAATTGCGCGAGCCAGGCCGGATGCGCGGGCCACGCAGGCGCGGTGACGAACGGCGCGTCGGTCACGGCCGCGTCGACCGGAATATCCGCGTATTCGCCGCCCGCGAGCTTCACCTCGGGGGCGCAGGCCGGGTACGCCGAAATGCGCTTGCCGCGGATCACGTCGGCGGCCGCCAGCAACTGTGCCGCATGGCAGATCGCGGCGATCGGCTTGCCGGCTTCGGCGAACGCGCGCACGAGCGCAATCACCTTCGGATCGAGTCGCAGGTATTCGGGCGCGCGGCCGCCCGCGATCGCGAGCGCGTCGTAGCGCGCCGCATCGACGTCGTCGAACGCGGCATTCAGCGTGAACTGATGGCCGGGCTTCTCGGTGTAGGTCTGGTCGCCTTCGAAGTCGTGGATCGCGGTCTTGATCTTGTCGCCCGCGCGCTTGCCCGGACACACGGCATCGACATGGTGGCCGACGGCCTGCAGTGCCTGGAACGGCACCATCGTTTCGTAGTCTTCGGCGAAATCGCCGGTCAGGAACAGGATCTTCTTCGCGGCCATGGCTTTCTCCCGTAAAGCAGCGTTGAAGGCCCGTTCGCACCGTGCGCGACGGTCGCGAAGGGCCCCGAGGACGAAAGCGCAGTGTACTCCGGCGGATTGAAGCGCGCGTGACGGCCGCCCCGCGCGAGCGGCGGGGCGGTGCGCGCAATGGACGTCAGAAGAATGTTTCGACGACTTCCGTCACGCGGAACTGCGGATCGAGCACGAGCACCTGGCGCCACTTGTCGAACGTCAGGCACGGGTGCGAGATGTCGAACGCGATCATGTCGCCGACCTTCACGTCCGCGCCCGGCGGGATCTGCAGGTACGCGTGCTGGTCCATCATCCCGGTCACGGCCCAGCCTTCGGTCGCCGCGACGTCGCGCGGCGCGGTGTCGCGGCCCGGACGGAAGTGGCGCGCCGGCTCGGGCAGGCCCGCGTCGAACGCCGCGTCGCGCTTGCCGAGCGCGACGATCGCCCGATCGGCCTCCGGCACCGACTGCACGTACGCCCACAGCTGCAATGCCGGCAGCAGCCCCTCGCCCATCGAGCGCGCGATCGGGTTGCGCGCGAACACGTCGGTCTGCGCCTTCTTGTAGATGCCGACGTCGTGCGTCAGGTAGCAGCCCGGTCGCAGCACGACTTCCGCGAAGCCCGCATCCGACGCCTTCCTGAATTCTTCCGCGACCACGTCGTACCACGCCGAGCCGGCGCCGGACAGGATCGCCGGCGTGCGCGCGAAGCGGCCTGCCTCGGCGAGCACGCGCGTGAGCGCGACGGCTTCCTGCAGGAACGTGCGGATCTCGCCTTCCTCTTTCAGCACGCCTTCATAGAGTTCGATGCCGGCCAGCTTCAGCGTGTCCGGATAGCGCGCGATCGCGGCCAGCACGGCCTCGCGCTGCGCGGCATCGCGCACGCCCGCGCGGCCGCCCGGCACGCCGAGCTCGATCAGCACGTTCAGCGGTTTCTTCGCGTCGCCGAAGAAGCGGCCGAGCTGGTCGACGCTTTCCGCGGAGTCGACGAGACAGAAGAATTCGAAATCGGGATCCGACAGCAGCCCGGCGATGATCGTCATGTTCTGGCGGCCGACCAGCTGGTTCGCGAGCAGCACGCGTCGCACGCCGCCGTGATACGCGGCCTGGGTCTGGTGCGCGGTCGCGAGCGTGATGCCCCACGCGCCGGCGTCGAGCTGGCGGCGGAACAGTTGCGGCGCCATCGTCGTCTTGCCGTGCGGCGCGAACTTGACGCCGTATTTCCGGACGAACGCCTGCATCCAGTTCAGGTTGTGTTCGACGCGATCCTCGTAAAGCACGGCGGCCGGCAGGCTGACGTCTTCCGCGAGCAGGTTCCACTCGAGGCGGCCTGCGTCGTCGAGCGGCACGCTCGCGCTCGGCACGTTGCCGAGACCCTTGCCCAATGGATTGATTGTCGGTTCCTGATAGTTTGTAACTTTCATGTCATCCCGCTCCATCATCACTATGCATTGCACTGAAGTTGACACGCAGATGGTACAGAAAGTAGCATCTGCGCGGTGATGTTATTTAGTAACATCGAGCTTCGCACCCTTATCCGCAGATGAATACGCCCGCCTCCCCGTCCGCTCCGCTCGCGGCCGAGCTTCGTCCGGCTCCGGCCGCCCCGCCGGTCCTCGACATCGTCGCGCGGATCGCCGAATGCGCGCCCGAACTGCGCGAAGCCGAGCGCAAGGTCGCCGCGTTCATCCTCGCCGATCTGGCGCGCGCCGCGCATGCGAGCATCGGCGCGCTCGCGCGCGACGCGGAGGTCAGCGTCGCGACGGTCACGCGTTTCGCGAAGGCCGTCGGCTGCCGCGACGTGCGCGAACTGAAGGTGCTCGTCGCACAGGCGGCGGCCGTCGGCCAGCGCTTCCTGGTGCCGTCCGGCGACGCGCCGGCCGACGACGCGAGCCCCGCGTCGATGGTCTACGACGAGATTCGCGTGGCGCTCGCGCACAACCACCAGCTGCTGCGCAACACGTCGTTCGATGCGGCGGCCGACCTGCTCGCCGGCGCGAAGATGACCTACGTGTACGGGCAGGGCGGCGGCTCGACCGCGCTCGCCGACGAGCTGCGCTTCCGGCTCGTGCGCTTCGGCCGGCCGGTCGCGAGCTACCAGGACAGCGTGCTGCAGCGAATGGTGGCCGCGACGCTGTCGCGCGACACCGTGGTCGTCGCGCTGTCGGTGAGCGGGCGCGTGCCCGAGCTGCTCGAGAGCTGCCGGCTCGCGAAGCGCTACGGCGCGAAGCTGATCGCGATCACCGCGCCGGCGTCGCCGCTCGCGAAGCTCGCCGACCACCTGATCCCGGTCGTCGCATTCGAAACCGATTTCATCTACAAGCCTTCGACGTCGCGCTACGCGATGATGATGGCGATCGACGTGCTCGTTACCGGCGTCGCATTGCGGCTCGGCGATGCGGGCCGGGAATCGCTGCGCCGCATCAAGCACGCGCTCGATGCGCACCGCGGCGGCGGAGACCGTCAACCGGTAGGAGACTGACCATGCATTCGCATCCCGAAGCCGCCGATACGCTGATCGTCGGCGCGCAACTGTACGACGGCACCGGCGCGCCGCCCGTCACGCGCGACGTCGCGATCCGCAACGGCCTGATCGCCGCGATCGGCAACCTGTCGAACTGGCTGGCCGAGAACGTCGTGGAGGCGAACGGCCGCGCGCTCGCGCCGGGCTTCGTCGACGTGCACACGCACGACGACACGCACGTGATCCGCGCGCCGGAGATGATCCCGAAGATCTCGCAGGGCGTGACGACCGTGATCGTCGGCAACTGCGGGATCAGCGCGTCGCCCGTGACGCTCGCGGGCGATCCGCCCGACCCGATGAACCTGCTCGGCGAGCGCGGCGCGTTCCGGTACCCGACCTTCGCCGCCTACGTCGCGGCCGTGAACGAGGCGCGCCCGGCCGTGAACGTCGCGGCGCTCGTCGGTCATACGGCGCTGCGCAACAACCAGATGGACCGTCTCGACCGCGCGGCGACCGACGGCGAGATCGCCGGGATGCGCGCGCAGCTCGAGGAGGCGCTCGCGAACGGCGCGCTCGGCCTGTCGTCGGGCCTCGCGTACGGTTCCGCGTTCGCGGCGCCGGCCGAGGAAGTGATGGCGCTCGCCGAGCCGCTCGCGAAGGCCGGCGCGCTGTATACGACGCACATGCGCACCGAATTCGACGCGATCCTCGACGCGATGGACGAGGCGTATCGCGTCGGCAGCCATGCGCAGGTGCCGGTCGTGATCTCGCACCTGAAGTGCGCGGGCCCGTCGAACTGGGGGCGCAGCACCGAAGTGCTCGCGTCGCTCGAGGGCGCGCGCCGCTACCAGCCGGTCGGCTGCGACTGCTATCCGTACAGCCGCAGCTCGTCGACGCTCGACCTGAAGCAGGTGACGGGCGACATCGACATCACGATCACGTGGTCGGAGCCGCACCCGGAAGTCGCGGGCAAGCTGCTCAAGGCGATCGCGGCCGACTGGGGCGTGACCGAGCAGGAAGCCGCGCAGCGCATCCGCCCGGCCGGCGCCGTGTACCACAACATGTCCGAGGACGACGTGCGCCGGATCCTGTCGCACCCCGCGACGATGGTCGGCTCGGACGGGCTGCCGAACGATCCGCTGCCGCATCCGCGGCTGTGGGGCGCGTTCCCGCGCGTGCTCGGCCATTACGTGCGCGACACGAACCTGCTGCCGCTCGAGGAGGCGATCCGCAAGATGACGTCGCTGTCCGCGCGCCGCTACGGGATCGCGAAGCGCGGCGAGGTGCATGTCGGCTACCACGCCGATCTCGTGCTGTTCGACCCGGCGCGCGTGATCGACGCCGCGACGTTCGAGAAGCCGCAGCAGCCCGCGCACGGGATCGATGCCGTGTGGGTGAACGGCGTGCTGACTTACGAAAACGGCCAGCCGACCGGCGAGCGCGCCGGCGGGTTCGTCGCGCGCGGCGAGCGCGTGGCGGCGAGTGCCGACGCCGCGTTCTGAGCGCGGCGGCCGTTCCGATCTTCCGCGCGTGCCGCTGCCGGCGCGCGCATCCGCAACCGAGATGTGAGGAGTGAAACGATGAAGCGATATGGCGTGGGCGAAGCGAAGGGGACCGGCGGCCAGGTGATGCCGTTCGCGCGTGCGGTCGAGGCCGACGGCTGGCTGTATGTGTCCGGCCAGACGCCGATGGTGAACGGCGAGGTCGTCGAGGGCGGCATCGTCACGCAGTCGAAGCAGACGATCGAGAACGTGATCGCGATCCTGAAGGAAGCCGGCTACGGCCTCGAGCACGTCGTGCGCTGCGGCGTGTGGCTCGACGACGCGCGCGATTTCGCGTCGTTCAACAAGGTGTTCGTGTCGTACTTCGGCGAGCATCCGCCGGCACGCGCGTGCGTGCAGTCGAGCATGGTCATCGACTGCAAGGTCGAGGTCGACTGCATCGCGTACAAGGCGCCGGCGAAGTAACGCGGCCGCGCTTTTCCGCGCACGGTAAACAGCCCGGTCGGTGGAAGCCGACCGGGCTGTCTCGTCTGGCGCCCGCCGCGGGCCGTCCTTACTGCCGCGCCGTGCGCGCGTTGTCCGGCATCGGCTGGTTGTAGTTGGTGCGGAACGGGTTGATGTCGAGCCCGCCGCGCCGCGTATAGCGCGCGTACACCGCGAGCTTCACCGGTTTGCACGCGTGCATGATGTCGAGGAAGATCCGCTCGACGCACTGCTCGTGAAAGCCCGTGTGATTGCGGAACGAGATGATGTAGCGCAGCAGGCCCGCGTGGTCGATCTGCGGCCCGACGTAGTGGATCTGCACGCTGCCCCAGTCGGGCTGGCCCGTGACCGGGCAGTTCGAGCGCAGCAGGTCGGACACGAGCGTCTCCTCGACCGGCGCTTCGTCCTCGGCGGCCGACAGCAGCGACGGATCGGGTTCGTAGATGTCGGTGTCGAGGTCGAGGCGGTCGAGCGACAGCCCGTCGAGCTCGTCCATCTCGAGCTTGCCGAAATCGTGCGCCGACACCAGCTGCACCGACACGGTCGCGCCGCACGCGGCCGATACGTCGCGCTTCAGCACGTCGCGCACCGCGTCGATCGAGTCGAATTTCGACTGCGCGAACGAGCCGAGATACAGCTTGAACGACTTCGATTCGACGATGTTCGGCGATTCGGCCGGCACGTAGAACGTCGCGACCGCGACCTGCGGCTTGCCGCGCGCGTTGAGCCACGACAGCTCGTACGCGTTCCAGATGTCGGTGCCGAAGAACGGCAGCGCCGACGTGATGCCCAGCTGCTCGCGCGCGCCGGCGCGCGGGATCGGGAACAGCAGCGACGCGTCGTACTGCGCCGCGTAGACGGTGGCCTTGCCGAGCGGGGAATGTTCGGGGTTCATCGTGTGACGCCTTTACGACAGGAAGAGGCGGTAAGCCGGGTTGGCGCTCTCTTCGACATACGGATAGCCGAGTGCCGCGAGGAAGCGTTCGAATTCGGCGCGATCGGCCTGCGGCACCTGCAGCCCGACGAGGATCGAGCTGTAGTCCGCGCCCTGGTTGCGGTAGTGGAACAGGCTGATGTTCCAGTCCGGCGCCATCGACGACAGGAACTTCATCAGCGCGCCCGGCCGCTCGGGGAATTCGAAGCGGA
>NZ_JAAGPK010000229.1:0-9751 GCF_017104685.1 Burkholderia sp. Tr-20355
TAACACGGACGAGAACACGTCCGGCAGCCCGCCTTCGCCGGCGGCATAAGGATTCATGACCGGGCGCGCCGGTACCGCGCCCGGGCGCGACACGATGCCCGGCACGGCGGCGGCCGGCACGGATTCCGGCAGGCGCGGCGTGGCGAGGCGCGAGCGGGCGGCCGGCGGCGTCACCGCGGCCAGGTCCGAATCGGCGAGTGCAACGATTTCGACGCTGCCGTCATCGAGCGTGCGGTTCGACAGCACGACCGCGTCGGCGCCGAGCGCCTCGCGCACGAGACGAAGTGCGTCGCGGCTCGTTGCGCCGGTGAATTTGCGAATGTTCAAGCGGAACCCCCGATGACGTTAACGACCTTGATCGTGCGTGTGTCCGGCACTTCGGCATACGACAGCACTTTCAATTGCGGCAGGCTGCGGCGCAGGAAACGCGCGAGCATCGCGCGCAGCGCGTGCTGCACGAGCAGCACGGGCGGCAGCCCGAGATTCTGTTGACGCAGCATCGCTTGCTGCGTGCCGGTCAGAAGGTTGTGCGCGAGGCCGGGTTCGAGGCCCGGGTTCGCGCCGGTGGCGAGCGCCTGCGACAGCACGCGCTCGAGATTCGCATCGAGGCCCATCACCTGCATTTCGCCGGCGCCCGGATACCACTGCTGCGTGATCGCGCGGCCGAGCGAGAGCCGCACCGCGGCCGTGATCTCGTAGGCGTCGCCGCGGCCCGCGTGTTCGGACACGGCCTCGAGGATCGTGCGCATGTCGCGGATCGGCACGCCTTCCTCGAGCAGGTTCTGCAGCACCTTCTGCAGCGTCGTCAGCGAGATCGTCTTCGGCACGAGGTCCTCGACGAGCGACGGCGCGTCCTTGCCGGTGCGCTCGATGAGTGCCTGCACTTCCTGGCGGCCGAGCAGTTCGGCCGCGTGCTGGACGACGAGATGGTTCAGGTGCGTCGCGACGACCGTGCTCGCGTCGACCACCGTGTAGCCGTACACCTGCGCCTGCTCGCGCAGCGCGACGTCGATCCACACGGCCGGCAGCCCGAACGCGGGATCCTGCGTGACCGCGCCCGGCAGCGCGGCCGTCACCTGGCCCGGGTTAATCGCCAGCCATTGGCCCGGGAACACTTCGCCGACGCCGATCTCGACGCCCTTCAGCGCGATCCGGTACGCGTTCGGCCGCAGCTCGAGGTTGTCGCGGATATGGATCACCGGCGGCAGGAAGCCGATCTCCTGCGCGAATTTCTTGCGGATGCTCTTGATGCGCTTGAGCAGCTCGCCGTCGCTGCCCTTGTCGACAAGCGGGATCAGCCGGTAGCCGACTTCGAGGCCGAGCGGATCGATCAGCTGCACGTCGTCCCAGGTTGCCTCGTGGCTGTCGGACGGCAGCACCGCGGGCGGCGCGATGTCGGTCACGTCGCCGGCCGCCTTGCGGGCCGCCGCGCGCCGGGTCAGCGTGCGGGCCAGCCAGATCGCGCCGCCGCCGAGCGCGAGAAACGCGAAGTGCGGCATCCCCGGGATCAGCCCCATGACCACGATGATCACGCCGGTGATCGTCAGCACGCGCGGGTTCGTGAACAGCTGGCCGGTGATCTGCGTGCCGATGTCCTCGTCGGTCGCGACGCGCGACACGATCACGCCGGCTGCAGTCGAGATCACGAGCGACGGGATCTGCGCGACGAGGCCGTCGCCGATCGTCAGCAGCGTGTAGTTCGTGCCGGCCGCGGCGAACGACATGTCGTGCTGGACCATCCCGACGATCAGCCCGCCGATCACGTTGATCGCCATGATGATCAGGCCGGCGATCGCATCGCCGCGCACGAACTTCGACGCGCCGTCCATCGACCCGTAGAACTCGGCTTCCTGCGACACGGCGAGACGCCGCTTGCGCGCCTGTTCCTCGTTGATGAGGCCCGCGTTCAGGTCGGCGTCGATCGCCATCTGCTTGCCGGGCATCGCGTCGAGCGTGAAGCGCGCGGACACTTCGGCGATCCGCCCCGCGCCCTTCGTGATCACCATGAAGTTGATGATCATCAGGATCACGAACACGACGATGCCGACCGCGAAATTGCCGCCGACGAGGAAGTGGCCGAACGCCTCGATCACCTGGCCGGCGGCGTCCGGCCCGGTGTGGCCCTCGAGCAGCACGACGCGCGTCGACGCGACGTTCAGCGACAGGCGCAGCAGCGTCGAGAACAGCAGCACGCTCGGGAACGCCGCGAAGTCGAGCGGCTTCATCGTGTACATGCTGACGAGCAGCACCATCACCGACAGCGCGATGTTGAACGTGAACAGCAGATCCAGCAGCATCGGCGGCAGCGGCAGGATCATCATCCCCAGGATCATGCAGATGAGGATCGGGCCCGCGAGCGCGCGCAGGTTCGTGCCGGCGAACGGGTTCTGGCGCTTGGCGAACAGGCCGGTGGTCGGGGTGCTCATGCTGCCTCCGGCCGGGCCGCGTCAGGGGCGGTAGCCGCTACGGGGAACGGCGCGCGCGGGTGAGCGTGGGGGCGGATCATTGCGACGCTCCTTGCTGGCCGAGCGTGTCCTCGGCTTCCTCGCGTTCGTCGCCGGCGGCGACCGACGTGCCCTTGTCGAGTTCGGCCGGCACGTCGAGATCGACCGGCACCGCCGGAAACGCGCCGCCTTCCGAGCGGAAGCGCTTGAGCTGGTAGACCCACGCGAGCACCTCGGCGACGGCCGAGTACAGCGAGCCGGGGATCTCGCGCTCGAGTTCGACGTTGTGATACAGCGCACGCGCGAGCGGCGGCGCCTCGAGCAGCGGCACGTTGTGTTCGGCCGCGAGTTCGCGGATGCGCGCCGCGACGAGGTTCACGCCCTTCGCGACGACCTTCGGCGCGCGCATCTCGCCGTCCGTGTATTGCAGCGCGACGGCGAAGTGCGTCGGGTTCGTGACGACCACGTCGGCCTTCGGCACGGCCGCCATCATCCGGCGGCGCGCGATCGCGCGCTGCTGCTGGCGGATCCGCCCCTTCACGTGCGGATCGCCTTCGTTCTCGCGATGCTCGCGCTTCACTTCTTCCTTCGTCATGCGCAACTTCTTGTTGTACTGCCAGATTTGGTAAGGCACATCGAGCGCGGCGACCACCAGCATCCCGGCGACCGTCGTGCCGCAGCACACGGCGACCAGGTGCAGCGCGTCGGGGAGCGCGACGCCGAGCGGCTGCGTCGCGAGGCCGAGCAGTTCGTCCTTGCTGCGCCAGATCGCGACGCCGCCGATCCCGCCGACGACGATCGTCTTCGCGACCGACATCCCGAGCTGGATCGGCCCCTGGATCGAGAAGATCCGGCCGAGGCCCGAGATCGGGTTCAGGCGGTCGAACTTCAGCTCGAACGTCTTCTGCGAGATCAGCCAGCCGCCGAGCGCCATCGGCGCGAGCAGCGCGGCGAGACCGGTGAGCGCGAGGATCGGCAGCAGCGCGGTGAGGCCCTCGAGGCTCGCGCTGCCGGCCGCCGACAGCATCCGGTTCGTGTCGAATGCGGTCGCGCGATCGAACGTGAACGCGCCGCGCAGCATCGTCTGCAGATGCGCGCCCGACGGGCCCGCGAGCAGCCATGCGCCGTAGAACCCGGCCGCGAGCAGCGCGAACGAAGCCAGCTCGCGCGAACGCGCGACCTGCCCCTCCTCGCGCGCCTTCTCGCGGCGCCTGGGAGTGGCGGCTTCGGTCTTGTCGAGATCGCTCTCGTCTGCCACGGGGCCTCCAGTCGGGTACGGCGGAATGCCGCTTTCCAGTGACACCGATTATTCATGCAGGCGTCAAACGCCGATCGGTCGAGCAAAGCCGGGAAAGGGGGGTATTTCGGAGAATCGGGCGAGCCGGTGCGAACGCGGCTGGCGCGGGGGCGCAGCGACGCGCGGCAACGCGGAAAAACGTGCCGATCGGCGCGATGGCGAGGGGTCGGCCGCGGGCAGGACGCCGACGGCGGGAAGCGGGGAAAAGGGTGAAACGACTGCGGTGAACCGACGGGCGGGAAAGGCGGGATATTCAGGCCCCGGCGCGACGCTCGCGCGCCGGGGCGGGGCCGGTCAGACGGCCGGAATCGGATCGGCGCCGAAGCGGTTCGGGCCGTCGGTGCCGCGCGAGCACATCCACACGAGCAGCAGGATGCCGCCGACCACCGGAATCAGCGCGATCAGCAGGAACCAGCCCGAGCGGCCCGTATCGTGCAGGCGGCGCACGCTGACCGCGATGCCGGGAACGAGCAGCGCCAGCGAGACCAGGCAGATGACGCCGAGCAGCAGCAGCGTGATCAGGCCGCCATCGCGGCCGGCCGCGCCGATGACCTGGGCCGCGATCGAAAGAATGACGCTCAGCAGCGTGAAATACCAGTATTCGGCACGACGCGCACGGCCTTCGAATGTCGCGTATTTATTGAGTGCGGTACGAACGGCTTCGGAAAAACCCATCTTATTACCCTCCTGTTTTATATTGGCACCCCGGAAACAACGCCGGCATTATATGTTTGATTTTCACCGGACTCCATCTCTTTCGCCTGCCGGCCGGCGCTCGCCCGTTCACATGGACGCCGATGCCGCGCGGGAAAGGCCGCTTAAGCATAATGCGGTACCGCGGCCTTGCATGCCGCGTCATTTTAATAATCTTGAAGACCTGACAGAAACGACAGCCCCCGATAATCCGGCATTTGATTACATTCGAATGAAACCGCGCACCAACGATAATCGCGTGACGTGCGCGGCATTCGATTATCCGGCCTGATCCGCCGCCTGCTGCAGCGCGGCGAGGTCGAGCTTCTTCATCGTCATCACCTGCGCCATCACGCGCTCGGCGCGCGCCGGGTCGCCCGTCATCAGTTCGGCCATCTGCACCGGCACGACCTGCCACGACACGCCGAAGCGGTCGCGCAACCAGCCGCACTGCTGCGCGCGCTCGTCGCCGCCTTCGGACAGGCGTGCCCAGTAATGATCGATCTCGTCCTGGTCGCGGCAGTTGACGACGAACGACACGGCCGGCGTGATCTGGAACACGGGGCCGCCGTTCAGCGCGACGAACGCCTGCCCGTCGAGCTCGAACGCGACGGTCATCACCGCGCCCTCCGCGCTGCCGGACGCGTGCGCGCCGGCCTTGCCGTAGCGCGCGACGTGCACGATGCGCGCGTTGTCGAACACCGACACGTAGAAGCCGGCCGCCGCCTCGGCGTCGCGGTCGAACCACAGGAACGGCGTGATGCGCTGGATACGCGGGTTCATGACGTTGTCTCCTCGATGTCGTGCCGGCACCGGTGCCGGTCTTACATCGTAGGCGCTGCGCCCGCGCGCGGCGGAAATCCGGCCCATCGGACACGCACGGCGGCGCGATAAAAAAAGGGGGCGATCGCTCGCCCCCTTTGTTCCCGCGTGCCGCCGCGCCCTGTCAGAACGCGACGAACGGCTGCGCGCCGCCGCTCGCGGTCTTGTCCATCCCGAAGTAGATCGTCTTGCCGTAGAAGTGCGGCATGCCGATGTCCAGCCAGCTGGTCGAGCCGAACGGGCCCGCGATGTCGTTGAACGCGAACGTCGACGGGTTCGAGAACAGCGAATCGGCGTTCGAGACGGGCATCGACACGACACCCGACGCGCCGTTCTGGCCGCTCAGCGTCGCCGAGTAGGTCGTCGCGGACGACGGGCAGTAGAACTCCGTGTTCCGCGAACAGACCGTCTGCGCCGAATCGTTGAAGAAATACGCGTTCGAGCCCGTATCGAAGAACGCGGTCACGTTGCGCCCGAGGAACGTCGCGCTGACGTCGCCCGTCGTGGTCGACGTCAGGACCGTCTTGCCGCTCAGGCTCGGCAGGCCGAACGTCAGCGTCCCGGTCGCGCTCGCCTGCCCGTTGCTCGAGATGGCCGGCATCTGCACGCTCACGCCGTCGCTGTTCGCGAAACGATGGACCGGGTTGGCCACCTGCTGCGACAGCGGCACGAGCGCCACCGTGCAGCTCGCGTTGTCGCCGTTCGGGCACGCGTAGTAGTTGTTGCTCGACGACGTCGACGTCGCGCAGGTCGTGCCGCAGTCGTACGGCGCGGGCCCGATGCCGAGGATCCCGTTCGCGCCCAGCGCACCCGCCGAGTTGGCCGACGCGCCGCCGTTCGTGCACGAGCTCGGCACGTTGGTCGTGCCGAGGTCGCCGATGATCTGTACGGGCAGCGCGCTCGCCTGCTCGGTGCCGATCGACAGGTCGACCGTGCGTACCGATCCCCACGTGTAGCTCGACACGAACTTGCCGCACTCGGCCACCGGCGCGCCGCCGCTCGTCACCTGCGGCAGGCTGCCCAGCACGCCCGACACCGCGCTGCCGACGAGCCGCAGCCCGTAGGACGCGGTATCGACCAGCACGTTGTTGACCACCTGGCAGTTCGACGTGCCCGGCGCGCAGACCTTCACGCTGATGGTCGGGATGTTGATCACGTTCGCGACGCCCGTGGCGACCGTGATGACGGCGGTATTTCCGGAATTGCCGTCCGATCCGCCGGATCCGTTGTTGCCGTTGTTGCCCGTGTTGCTGCCGCCGCCGCCGTCGCCGCCGCCGCATGCGGTGACGAGCACGGCCGTCGCGGCCGCGAGGCCCAGCACGCCGAGCCAGCGCTTGAATGTACGATGAATGCTCAAGATCGCTCTCCCGCTGTCACTGGATGTCGGTGCCGGCCAGGCCGGCCGGCAGCGCCGCCGGCAGCCACGCCTGACCCGAGAACGCGCCCATGTGGCCGCCCGTCCGAATCACGAGGCCGCTCGTGTCGACGGCCACGGGCGCACGCCAGCCGCGCGCCTTGTGCGCCGCCTGGACGCCTGCGGTGTACTGCGGGAAATAGCTGCCGAGCAGCGACGCGAGATCCGGCATCGTCGGCCCGCTCCACGCGAGGCCGAACACGCTGCCGGCGGCCGACGTGTATTCGTGGATGACGGTGCCCGACCCGAGCGTGATCTCGCGGACGGTATAGCCGGCCGTGCTCGTCTGCACGCCGTCCGCCGAACGCATCGCGCGCTGCAGCGCGCGCACGGTGGCGGCCTGATCGTCCGCGGGCGGCGACATCGGCGCGCCGCCCAGTTCAGCATGTGCGTGGACGGCCCACAGCACACCCATTGCGGCCGCCGCCTGCGCGACGGTCCAGCCCAAGCGTTTCAGCTTCACGTTCCCCCCCAAGGGATTGGCTTCGTTGCGGCGGCGCCGCCATCGGGCCTGCGCCGCCTGCCAACCGACGATTCGTACGAATGACGCTACGTTGCTGCTGACGCGTAGTATGCCTGCTGAGTGTGACCAAGTGTCAATTCGACGCAGGATCACGCCGCGCCGCAGGGACGCGGCGCGCACGGGGAAACGAGGCGGGAACGGGAAAGGCGCGCGGCGGGCGCCCCGCGAAACGGGGCGCGCCGACGCGTGGCGGCAAGGTCAGAAGCCGAGGCTCGCGAGCAGGTCGTCGACCTGCCCCTGGTCCTGGACCACGTCGGATTTGCCTTCCGGCGCGATCTGCGGGCCGTTGAGCAGCGACTCGGGGCTGCCGGTCGCACTCATCTGCTCGGCCGCGAGCGCGGCCGCGGTGGCCGCGAACTGTTCGCGCCGCTCGGGCGCGATGTTCTCGACGAGCACGGTGAGGAGCTGCTGCTCGATCAGGTAAACCATGTCCATGATCTTCTTGATCACCTGCCCGGTGAGATCCTGGAAATCCTGCGCGAGCATGATCTCGAGCAGCTGCGCGCTGGTGGCCGACGTCGCCTCGGGCAACGTGCGCAGGAACGCGCGCGTATCGTCCATCAGCGCGCGCACTTCCGCGTGCTCGATCGGCGCCGCATACCACTGCGTCCAGCGCGCGTCGAGCGCCTCGGCCTCGTTCTGGATGCGCGCCTGCATCGGCTTCGCGACCTCTATCGCATTCAGCACGCGCACGGCGGCCTGCTCGGTCATCGTCGCGACGTAGCGCAGCCGGTCGCGCGCATCGGGCACGGCCTCCGCCGCGCGCTCGACGTGCTTGTCGAGCCCGAGCTCGCGCATCGAGTCGCGCAGCGTGCGCGTGACGTGGCCGATGCGCGCGAGGATGCGGTCGCTCGCGAAATCGGCGCCTTCTGGCTGGCTGTCGGCGCTGAATCCCGCGCCGGCGAGCGCCGCATGGATCGGCTCGTTCACGTCAGCTCCCGGCCTTCGCCATCTTGTCGATGATCTTGTTCAGCTTCTCGTCGAGCGTCGCGGCCGTGAACGGTTTCACGACGTAGCCGCTCGCACCGGCCTGCGCGGCCGCGATGATGTTCTCCTTCTTCGACTCGGCCGTGACCATCAGCACCGGCAGGTGCGTGAGCGTCGCGTCCGCGCGGATTTCCTTCAGCATCGCGAGGCCGTCGAGGTTCGGCATGTTCCAGTCCGAGATCACGAAGTCGTAGCCGCCGCCGCGCAGCCGCGCGAGGCCGGCCAGGCCGTCCTCGGCCTCGTCGACGTTCGAATAGCCCAGTTCCTTCAGCAGGTTGCGGACGATCCGGCGCATCGTCGGGAAATCGTCCACCACCAGGATTTTCATGCTCTTGTCCATCGTCGTTCCTTTCCAGATTCGTTTCCGTCGGGACGCGTATCGTGGCACGCGTCCCGTGACATTCCATTCAAACGCGCTGCACGCGGTCGCCCATCGTCGCCAGGCGCGCCATCACGCGGCGGCTCATGTCGGCGAGCGGCGCGACCTCGTCCGCGCCGCCGAGCGCGATCGCCTCGCGCGGCATCCCGAACACGATGCAGCTCGCTTCGTCCTGCGCGAACGTGTAGGCGCCCGCGCGCTTCATTTCCAGCAGGCCGGCCGCGCCGTCACGGCCCATCCCGGTGAGGATCACGCCGATCGCGTTCTTGCCCGCGTGCGTCGCCGCCGAACGGAACAGCACGTCGACCGACGGGCGGTGCCGGTTCACCGGCGGCTCGTCCGACAGTTGCGCAATATAGTTCGCCCCGCTTCTCGCAAGCAACAGGTGCGCGTGGCCCGGCGCGATATACGCATGGCCCGGCAGCACGCGCTCGCCGTGCTCGGCTTCCTTCACCGCGATCCGGCACAGGCCGTTCAGCCGCTGCGCGAACGACTTCGTGAAGCCCGGCGGCATGTGCTGCGCGATCAGCACGGCCGGCGCATCCGGCGGCAGCGGCGTCAGCACTTCGCGAATCGCCTCGGTGCCGCCCGTCGACGCGCCGATGATGAGCAGCTTCTCGGTACTGACGAGCGGGTTGTTGATCATCGGCGCGGCCGCCGGGCTGTCGGCCGAGCGCGCGGCGGCTTGCGGCTGCGGCGCCTGGCGCACGCGCGCGCGCGACGCCGCGCGGATCTTGTCGGCGAGCTTTTCCGCGTAGTCGAGCATCCCGTCGCGAATCCCGACGCGCGGCTTCGTGACGAAATCCACCGCGCCGAGTTCGAGCGCGCGCAGCGTGATTTCGGAGCCGCGCTCGGTCAGCGACGACACCATCACGACCGGCATCGGCCGCAGGCGCATCAGCTTCTCGAGGAAGTCGAGCCCGTCCATGCGCGGCATTTCGACGTCGAGCGTGAGCACGTCGGGGTTGTGCTGCTTGATGAGCTCGCGCGCGACGAGCGGATCGGGCGCGGTCGCGCACACCGTCATGTCGGGCTGGCTGTTGATGATCTCGGTCATCAGGCTGCGGATCAGCGCCGAATCGTCGACGCACAATACTTTGATCTTCTGCACTGCGGTCATGCCTCCTGCTTTCTTGATAGGTTCGCCGCATACGGGTTCGCCGCCCGCACGCCGCCGGCACCGCCCGCGCTG
>NZ_JAAGPK010000230.1:0-9163 GCF_017104685.1 Burkholderia sp. Tr-20355
TCGGCTCCGTGGTCGGCGGCCTGACCGGCAGCTCGAACGGGGGCGCCGCGGGCGGTGCCGGCAACCTGCTGTCGCCGGTGACCAACCTGCTCGGCGGTCTGCTGGGCGGCGGCACCAAGAAGTAAGAAGCAAGCGTCGACGTTTCACCCATCAGAACCACAGGCCAATGGCCGGGCGCGCATCGATACCAAGCCCGGCCGACGGCCGGCGTCACCCGCCAAGCGGGGGCGCCGGCCCTCATCCCCACGAGGATCCGATCATGAATTCCACGCTCGACGGCATCGTCGCCGCCCAGGACCGCCCACCGCGCTCCGCCACGCCCTTCCGCGCCGGCCTGCTCGGCATCACGGCGGGACTCTTCGCGCTGTGGATCACGCGCGACCATCCGACGCTCGACGCGGCCACGCGCGCGGTCATCGCCAGCCTCGCGATCATCGGCACGATCGCGCTGCACGAACTCTTCATCTCGCGCGTCTACCTGCGCCCGAGCGCGGGGCTGTCGCGGCAGGCCGTGCGGCCCCTGAGCATCGCGCGCGTCGCGACGCGGCTCGGCGCGCTGACGTCGATCTACGCGGGCATCGGCGTGATCTACTGGCTGCTGCCCGAATACCACGGCGCGTTCTACCTGCCGTTCTGGTCGCTGCTGCGCTCGCTCGCGCCGTACGTGATCGTCGCCGCACCGTTCTACTTCGCGTGGATGGACCGTCACCAGCGCGAGACCGACGACGCGTACCTGCTGTGGGGCCGCTTCCTGTTCCGCCGCGAGCAGCCCGCGAGCTGGAAGCCGGTGCGCGAGATGCTCGCCGGCTGGGGCGTGAAGGCATTCTTCCTGCCGCTGATGACCGTCTACCTGTCGAAGGACTCCGATCACCTGAGCGCGTCGCTCGCGAACGCGATGCACGCGCCGATGACGATCGCGACCTTCGTGTTCATGTACGACCTGTCGTTCACGATGGACCTGATGTTCGGCACGGTCGGCTACCTGTGCACGTTCCGCATCCTCGACAGCCACGTGCGCACCGTCGAGCCGACGACGCTCGGCTGGGTGGCCGCGCTGATCTGCTACCAGCCGTTCTGGTCGCTGATCTCGAACAACTACATCCGCTACGAAGGCTCGGTGTTCTGGGACAACTGGCTGCTGTCGGCGCCGACGCTGCGCGTGATCTGGGGCACGGTGATCATCCTGCTGCTGCTGACTTACGCGCTGTGCACGATTTCGTTCGGGCTGCGTTTCTCGAATCTCACCAACCGCGGGATCATCACGTCGGGCCCGTACCGCTTCACCAAGCATCCGGCGTACATCACGAAGAACCTGTCGTACTGGATGGTGTCGGTGCCGTTCGTCGAACCGCTCGGCTGGCAGGTCGGGCTCATGCACTGCGCCGGGCTCGTCGCGGTCAACCTGATCTACTACACGCGCGCGAAGACGGAAGAGCGCCACCTGATGCGCGACCCCGACTATCGCGCGTATGCCGAATGGATCGCGCAGCATGGGTTGTTCGCGCGGGTACGGCAGGCGTTCGGGGGGCGGCAGGTGGCGTGATGCATCGATCGGCTACCGGGCGGCGACGCCCGGCAGCCTGCGGCCCATTGTCGCGAAACAACGTCTTTCTCCGCTTTTCATCGCCTTTTTCCGCCCGTCCGATTGCCCGCCTCCGGCACCTCGCGTATGGTGCTGGCCGTCCGCGCACGATCCGTCGCCCGGACACCCGACCGTCGTCCCGCACGACGGCCGTGCGGGCCATGCCCGCCGCTCACCGTCTCCGCGATGCCGCCCGCCGGCGCCGCGCATTCATGAGGAAAGAGGCGTGATCCACAAAGTCCTGATCCTGTTCGCACTCTGCATCGCGGGCCTCGCCGCGATCGCCGCCGGTTTCCAGCACATCCCCAGCTGATTCGCGGCCCCGGCTCGCTCCGCCGAGCCCGGGGGCCGCACCCGCTCCTGTTCCCTTTTGCGATGAACCCCTTTCTCGAACCGCCCGGGACGGGCGACCTTTGCCATGCGTATCGACGTACAGCATTCCCAGCACGACATCGACGACGAACTCGACACACTCCATGAGCGCCTCCACCAGCCGGGCCATCGCCTGCACGGCCTGCCGGCCGTTACGCTCGGCCGCTCGGGCCTGATCGTCCGCCACCGCGAAGCGGACGGCGAATACTTCCTGTATGTCGAGGATCCGGCCTCGCGCCAGCTCGCCGGCTACACGGTATTCAACCGTCTTCCGGAAATCCCCCGCCGCGCCGATCGCTACCTGCGCGCGCCGCACACACGGCTGCGCGGCTCGGCGCAACGCAACGGCCTCGCGACGACGCTGTACCGCTGGGCGCTCGACGCGGGCCTGTGCCTGATCAGCGGCGCGCGCCAGTCGGTCGGCGCCGCGCGGCTGTGGACGGCGCTCGCGCAGGATTACCGTCACGGCTTCGTCGATGTCGAGGGCCGCGCGCTGCGCTATCTCGGCGAAGCCGTCGCCGACGAAGTGCACGGCGCACTGCATACACGCCGGCTGCTGCTCGGCAACGGATGGACGATGACGGAATTCGCCCGGGCGGCCGGGATGAGCGACGCGGAACCGGATGGGCATGATCCCGCGGCGGTTTTCAATGCGGCGCCGCGAGCCGCGCGCATTGGCAACGCACGCCACGCCACCCGCACGCCGATGCGATAATCGGTCCGGCCCGCTCAACGCGGCCGCACACCGCGCGCCAACCGACACGCCCCTCGATGACCACCCATCCCCGAACCGACACCGACCGTCCCATCGACATCGTCGCGCTGTGCGGCAGCCTCCGCGCGCAGTCGTACAACGCCGCGCTGCTCGATGCGGCCGCACTCGTCGCGCCGCGCGGCATGCGCATCGCGCGCTTCGATCGGCTCGGCGAATTCCCGTTGTTCAATCCCGATGCCGAATCTCCGTCGCCGGCCGCCGTGCGCGACCTGATCGATCGCCTGAACGCCGCCGACGGCGTGCTGATCGCAAGCCCGGAATACGCGCACGGCATCACCGGCGTGATGAAGAACGCGCTGGACTGGGTCGTGGGATGCGAGGCGGTCGTGTACAAACCGGTCGCGGTGTTGAATGCGTCGCCGCGCGCGACGCATGCGGACGCGGCGCTGCGCGAAACGCTGTCGGTGATGTCCGCACGCATCGTCGAGCGCGCGTCGATCGCGCTGCCGATCCTCGGCAGCCAGCTCGATGCGGCGGGCATCGCCGCGCATCCACCGTTCGCGGCGGCACTGGTCGAAGCGCTGCACGCACTCGGCACCGCGATTTCGGAAGGCGAGTCAACGCACTGACACCGCGCATGCGGTGAAATTCACCGTAGTCCGAAACAATTGGACGTTGCGCCCGTCGACGGACGCAACGTCCGGCCCGGATCATCGTCCCCGATAGATCGGCCGGTCGGCGGTGATCGAGCCCGATTCACTCGTTGCCGTTTCCGCCATCCCGTATCCGCTGGTATCGGCCGTCGACGCACCGGTCGAGCCGATCTTCGTCAACGCTTCAGCCAGCCGTGCCGGGTAATGCGGATCTTCGCCGGTCTGGCGGTATCCGGCCGCGTGCAGTGCGGCCAGTTCGGCGGTAACCCCGGCACGCGTCACGGTGGATTCCGGCGCGGCCCATGCGGAAACGGAAGCGGCTGCGGCAACCGTCGCAAGAACATACAGAGCAAGCTTGTTCATTTGAACTCTCCTTGGCATCGACGATGTTGTCGACGGAGAGTGAGTCGCTCCACGCGGGCAAAGATGACACACGCCGACGGAAAAAATGGTTCGCCGTGTCGCGACACGGCCGTCACGCGGCTTGCCCGACCGAATCGGCGTGTTCAACGGAAAACCGGCCCGCTGTCAGATTTCACCGGCTCGCGCGACTACAGGGACGTGGCCGTGCGCCACCCTCTGTTCACGCTCAAAGGGCCCGATATGAAAACCGGAATCGGAATACTGATCGCGTCGCATCTCGCGACGGGCCTCGTGGCATTCGCCGCGGGCATCTACGTGCTGCCGATCCTGACGGCATCGGAAGGCGCGAGCGCCGTCGAACTGCAAGTGGCCGCGGAAAACGCACGCCATACCGGCCGCTTCGAACGCGGCCTGCCGGGCAGCGATGCGCTGCACTGGGCGGACGGCAAGCTGACGGTCACCGATACGTCGATCGCGTTCGAAGGCGACATCGCACCGGGGCCCGACTACAAGATCTATCTCGTGCCGGAATTCGTCGATACCAAGGCATCGTTCCTCGCGATCAAGGCGCGTGCCGCGCGCGTGGGCGACCTGAGGACATTCGGCAATTTCGTCGTGCCGCTGCCCGACGACGTGAATCCGGCGCAATACACGTCCGTCGTGATCTGGTGCGAACGCTTTTCGAAATTCATCAGTGCAGCGCGGTATCAACACGCGGCGGCCTCGGGCCGGCTGTCGATGTAACCGCCCCCCGCCGCGGCGGTGCGCGCCAGTGCGCTAGCGGCTCTTGCTCCGCGTGGTCTTCTTCACCGCCTTCGCGCGCGGCGCTTCCTTCTCGGGTTGCGCGCCGCCGCCGGCGAGATCCTCGAGCCACGCGAGCGCATCGACGTACGACAGGAACTGCTGCAGGTATTCCGGCGACAATTCGCGCATCGTTGCCAGCGACCGGTGCACGAGACTGTTCGAATTGAGCGGCCCCGCGTTGCGCGGCACCTGGTCGAGCGACTGGCGGTATTGCTGCTCCGTGCGGACTTTCGACCACATCGTGCGGAAGTAGTCGACCAGTTCGGGATCGAGCCCGCGCCGGTCAGCCTGCGCATCGCGCGCGAGCCGGTCGACGAGCGCCGCGAGCGCGCCACGCCGGGGCGCACCCCGTGCCGCGTCATCCGTGGCGCGCGTTTCCTCCGCCCGCGCGACGACTGCCGAATAGTCTTCGATCAACGCCGCCAGCCGCGCGTCGAGCAATGCACGCGCGTTTCCGCCGAGCGCGGCCGCACGCCGTTCGAGCGCGTCGATCCGGTGAAAGCGGACGGGATCGAGCCGGTCGGCGCCCTGCTCGCGCCATGCGTCGAGCGTCGCGCGGACGTGCGTCGCGTCGTCCGTCACTTCGCCTTCCCTCCGTTCGATGCCGATTTGCGCGGCACCGGCGCGATCTCCACGCGGCGGTTCTTCGCGCGGCCTTCATCGTCCGCATTCGAGCTGACCGGCTGCTCCGAGCCGAATGCGGCGGCAAACACCGACGATGCCGGCACGCCGGCGTCGATCAGCGCACGCGTGACCGTCAACGCGCGCTTGGCCGACAGTTCCCAGTTGTCCGCGAACAGGCGGTTACCGGCGTGCACCTGCTGATCGTCCGCGAAGCCGCTGATCATCAGGATCTCGTCGCGCGTCTTCAGGTACGCGGCCAGCGGTGCGGCCAGCGACTTCAGCAGGTCGCGGCCCGCCGGCTGCAACTGGTCGGAATTCAGCGCGAACAGCACGCTGCCGCTGATGCCGATGCGCCCGTTCACGAGCGTCACGCGGCCGGCCGCGAGCGGCCCGGCGAGCGCCTGTTCGAGCAACTTGCGCTGCTGCGCCTCGAGCTGGCGCGCCCGCACGGCTTCCTCGAGCTTCGACGTCAACTGAAGCTGCATGCCGATCACGCCGACGAGGATCAGCACGAACGCGCCGAGCAGCACCGACATGAGGTCGGCGAACGCGGGCCAAACCGGCGCCGATTGCGCGCCGCCGTCGATTTCGTCGTGCATGCGTTACGCTCCGACGGGCGCGCGCCGGCCGGCGAGCTGCTGCAGGTCTTCGACGATCTGCTTCTGCGACATCATGCTCAGGTCGATCACCTCACGCGCCTGCGCGACGTAGTACTCGAGCTGCTCGTCGCTGCGCGCGAGCGACTTCTCGAGCGCGGCCTCGATGCGCTGCAGGTGGGTCAGCAGCTTGTCGTTCGATTCGCCGAACACCTGCACGGCCATCCCGAACGCATCGCCGAGGCTCGCCACCTCGACGGCGCCGGCCGTGACCTGCGCGGCCACCGAGTCGAGCTTGCGCGTTTCGGCATCGACGGTATCGTTGAAGCGTGCGCCGACGCGATCGAGCAGGTCGGCCGACGTGCTGACGAGCGCGTCGATCGCGGCGCGCTGTTCGGTCGATGCGTGGTTGACCGCGCCGAGCAGCGTTTCGAGCGTCGCGAGCAGGCGGCTGCGCTCCTCGAGCGTCGCGGTATCGCGCACCATGCTGTCGGACAGGCGCTGGCGCAGCTCGGCGACGACGTCGGCCGCGGCCTTCGGCGCCTCCGACGCGGCCTGCACGAGGCGCGCGATCTCGTTGATCGTGTCGCTCGCGTGCACCTGTGCCTGCGCGGTGATGTCGTTCGCGGTGCGGGCCAGCGTGTCGCAGATGTCCTGCTGGCGCGTCGCGGCTTGCGCGCTCGTCTGCGCCCATTCGTCGCGCAGTGCCGCCGCCATCGCGGCGAGCGAATCGTTCCAGGCGGACAGGCGGGCTTCGTCGCGTGCGGCGAGCTGCGATTGCAGACCGGCGTGCGACTCACGGATCGTCGTCAGCAAGTCGTTCGAACGCTGTTCGAACGTCGACGCCTGCGTGGTGAGCTCGCGCGTCGTTTGCGCGAGCGCGTCGCAGATTTCCTGCTGGCGGCCGGCGCTGTGCACGCCCGCACGCTGCCATTCGTCGCCGAGCTTCGCGGCCATCGCGGCCAGCGAGTCGTTCCAGGTCGACAGACGCTCTTCGTCGCGTGCGGCCAGTTGCGATTGAAGGCCCGTGTGCGACTCGCGGATCGTCGTCAGCAAGTCGTTCGAGCGTTGTTCGAACGTCGACGCCTGCGTGGCGAGCTCACGCGTCGTTTGCGCGAGTGCATCGCAGATTTCCTGCTGGCGGCCTGCGCTGTGCACGCCCGCACGTTGCCATTCGTCGCCAAGCTTCGCGGCCATCGCGGCCAGCGAGTCGTTCCACGCCGACAGACGCTCTTCGTCGCGCGCGGCCAGTTGCGATTGAAGGCCCGTGTGCGACTCGCGGATCGTCGTCAGCAAGTCGTTCGAGCGTTGTTCGAACGTCGAGGCCTGCGTGGTGAGCTCGCGCGTCGTTTGCGCGAGTGCATCGCAGATTTCCTGCTGGCGGCCGGCGCTGTGCACACCCGCACGCTGCCATTCGTCGCCAAGCTTCGCGGCCATCGCGGCCAGTGAGTCGTTCCAGGCCGACAGACGCTCTTCGTCGCGTGCGGCCAGTTGCGATTGAAGGCCCGTGTGCGACTCGCGAATCGTCGTCAGCAAGTCGTTCGAGCGTTGTTCGAACGTCGAGGCCTGTGCGGTGAGCTCGCGCGTCGTTTGCGCGAGCGCGTCGCAGATTTCCTGCTGGCGGCCGGCGCTGTGCACACCCGCACGCTGCCATTCGTCGCCGAGCTTCGCGGCCATCGCGGCCAGCGAATCGTTCCACGCCGACAGACGTTCTTCGTCGCGTGCGGCCAGTTGCGATTGCAGCCCGGCGTGCGACTCGCGCATCGCGGCGAGCGCCGCGCCCGAATGGCGCTCGAACGTCGCGGCGGCTTCGCCCAGCGCGCGCGCATGCTGGCCGGCCAGCGTCTCGCCGACCTGCTCCTGGCGCGCCAGCGCATCGCGCCACGCATCCGACAGACGGCTTTCGGTCGATTCGAGGCGCGTCGCGACGCTGTCGAGCAGGTCCGACGAGCGCTGCGCGAAGGTATCGGTGAACTGGCCGAGCGTCGTCTGCAACTGACGCGCGACGGCGTCGCCCGCCTGACGTTGTTCGTCGATCGCGCGGTTCCAGACGGCCGTCACGTTGCCGGCGGTCTTCTCGAAGCCGTCCGTCAATCCGTCGAGCTGACGCTGCACGGCGCCCGTCACGGTGTCGCGCAGCGCGGCCATCTCCTGCGCGAGCCCCGTCATCGTCGCGGCGACGACCGGCTGCAACGCGGCGCCGGCCACGCGTGCGCTTTCGGCGGCGCTTTCCTTCAGCGCGTCGCCGACGTTCGATGCAAGGCCCGCATACGCGCGCTCGGTCCGGTCGAAAAATGCCTGCTGGTTTTCGAGCTGGCGATCGTGCAGCGCGACGCTGCGCGCTTCGAGCGTCGTCATCATCGTCTGCAGCCGGTCGACCAGCGCCGGCATCACGTCGGCCTGGCGCTGCAGCAGCCGGAACGATTCGTCGCGCTGATGCGCGGACGAATGCACGCGCAGCGTCGTCGCGATCTTCGCGTCGAGCTGCTGGGCCGCGTCGATCCGCTCACGGCGCACGAGCGCGGACAGCAAGCCGAGCATCGCCGAGGTCGCGACGCCGGCGATCGACGTGCCGAATGCGAACCCGAGGCCCTTCACCGGCGCGATCAGCGATGCGCGGATCGCGTCGAGATCGGTCGCGCTTTCGAGCGCGGCGCCCGTGCCCTTCAGCGTGACGACCATGCCGAGCAACGTGCCGAGCATGCCGAGCAGCACGAGCAGGCCGACGAGGTACGGCGTGAGCGCCGGGCCCGGCAGCGCGACGCGCGCGCCTTCGACACGCGCACGCACCGCGCCGCGCAGGCCCGGGTGCAGCGTGTCGAGCCACGTGTCGAGCTTCGCGGGCGGCTCGGCCAGGCCGGCCACCGCGCGCGACAGCGTGGCGGTCGCCTGGCGGTAGCGCAGCAGTTCCCAGGCGCCGGCGACGTAGCACGCGCCGATCAGCAGCGTGACGGCCGACGCCAGCGGGTTCGACGCGACATAGCCGGCACCGATCCAGCCCACAGCGAGCAGACCGGCGACGAAGACAACGAGATCAAGGCGAATTCTGGACATAGCGTGTTGATTAGCAGGTGCGAAGGGCCGCGAGCAGCCCGTCTACCGTTTGAAACCGGACTTCGAGTTCGGCAAGCAGGATGCTTTGCATCTCGTCGCGAAACGTATCGAGCCATGTGCCGGGCACGATCGCCGCGACGGCCGTGGTGCCGGCCGCCGCGCCGTCATCGGCCGATCCGGCCGGGTCGGCGGCAGCAGCAGCAGCGGATTCGGCATCGGCCAGCGCCTGTCGTTCCGCGTCGCGCAACCGCGCGAAACGCGTGCCGAGCAGCGCGGGCACGGCCGACAGCAGGCTGCGCTCGCGCGCGCCGAGCACGCGCTCCATGATCGTGTCGAGCGTCGCGAGCCGCGCCATCCCGGACGAGCGCGCGGCGAGCGCGACCCGCAGGCGGCCGCGCAA
>NZ_JAAGPK010000231.1:0-9653 GCF_017104685.1 Burkholderia sp. Tr-20355
CGGTAGCCGCGGCCGGTGCGGCGGTAGCCGCGGCCGGTGCGGCGGCGGCCGGCACCGACGCCGCATCCGGCGCGGATGCGCCGGTCGACGCCGCGGCGTTCTGCCGCCCCTGCTCGACGAGCTTGTCGAGCGGCAGGTAGACGACGCTGTTGCCGCCCTTGTTGCCGACGAACACCTTCGTCGCGTTCGAATAGATTTCCTGCATCGTCTCGAGGTACATCCGCTCGCGGATCACCGCGGGCGCCTTCGAGTACTGCGCGTAGACCTGCTTGAAGCGGTCGGCATCGCCCTCGGCTTGCGTGACCACGCGATCGGCATACGCCTTCGCTTCGTCGACGAGCTTCGCGGCGTCGCCCTGCGCCTTCGGCAGCAGGTCGCTTGCATACGCCTGCGCGGCGCGCTTCGCGGCCTCGCGCTCGTCGCGTGCCTTCGCGACTTCGGCGTAGGCGGCCTGCGTCTGCTCGGGCGCCGCGACGCTCTGCATCGTGACGGCCGTCACCTCGAGCCCCGACTGGTAGCGGTCGAGATCGCGCTGGATCGCGGTGGACAGCTGCTCGCGCAGCGCGTCGCGGTCCTGGTTCAGCATGTCGGCCGCGCTGCGCGTGCCGACGATCGCGCGCACCGCGGCCTGCGCGGCCTGCGAGACGCTGCGCTCGGGGTCGACGCTACGGAACAGGTAATCGGTGGCGGAACGGATCCGGTACTGAACGATGAAACGCACGTCGACGATGTCGGCATCGCGCGTCAGCATCGCCGCTTCCTTCACGTTCGCCAGACGCACGACGTTGTTGCGGCCGATCTCGATCGAGCGGACCTGCGACGTATCGACGATCTCGTGGGACGCGAACGGATACGGCGGGCGCCAGTGCACGCCCTGGCCAACCGTGCCCGACAGCTTGCCGAGCTGCAGCACGACGCCCGTCTGGCCGTCCTGCACGACGAACAGCCCGCTGCCCGCATAAACCGCGACCAGCACGCCGATCACGATGCCGACGCCGACTCGCGCGGCCCGGCCGTTGTCGGGACGCAGGCCGTTGCCGCCCTTGCCGCCGAACAGGCCGCTCAGGCGCCGGTTGAAGTTGCGCCACATCTCGTCGAGATCGGGCGGACCATCGCCGTCGCCGCCTTGCGGACGCTTCGATTCATTCGAACGCGGACGGGATCCGTCCTTGCCATTGCCTTCGCCGCGTCCCCAGCGGGGATCGTTGATCGACAGCAAGGCACGCATCCGCCGCCAGGTAATCCGCTCGTTGTATTCGTTCACCAGAGTTTGTTCACCAGATAAGACGCCGGCGAACCGGCCGAGGCCGGTTAGCGCCCGTGTTCGGAAATCGTGTGGTCTTCGTGTGGTTCAGCGGGTGCGCCGTCGAGCGCGCCGCTGGGTAACGTCGCGCTGGAAAGGTGTTCCGCGGAGGCGATTTCGGCGATGGCGGCACGCAACGTATCAAGACCCTGACCGGTGCGCGCGCTCAAAAAGACGCGCGAAATATTACCATATTCGTCCCGCTCGACCGCGTCGCCGCGGGCCGCCAGCTCAGGCACCGCGTCGATCTTGTTGAACACCAGCACCTGCCGGATCGTGTCCGCGCCAATCTCGTGCAGCACGCCGTTGACCTGCTCGATCTGTTCGAGCCTGACCGCGCTCGATGCATCGACCACGTGCAGCAGCAGATCCGCGTGGATCGTTTCCTCGAGGGTCGCGCGGAATGCCGCGACGAGCTGGTGAGGCAGCTCGCGGATGAACCCGACCGTATCGGACACGACGATCTGGCCGACCTCGTCGCCGAGGTACACCCGCCGCGACGTCGTGTCGAGCGTGGCGAACAGCTGGTCGGCCGCGTACGCCTGCGCTTTCGTCAGCGCATTGAACAGCGTCGACTTGCCCGCGTTCGTATAGCCGACGAGCGATACCGACATCGTGCCGCTGCGCGCGCGCTGCCGACGCTGGGTGCTGTGCTGACGGCGCAGCCGGTCGAGCCGCGACTTCAGCATCTTGATGCGCTCGCCGATCAGCCGGCGGTCGGTTTCGAGCTGCGTTTCGCCGGGGCCGCGCAGGCCGATACCGCCCTTCTGGCGTTCAAGGTGGGTCCACGCGCGAATGAGCCGCGTCGACAGGTATTGAAGCTGCGCGAGTTCGACCTGCAGCTTGCCTTCATGGCTGCGGGCACGCTGCGCGAAGATGTCGAGGATGAGGCTGGTGCGGTCGACCACACGCCTGTTAAGTGCCTGCTCCAGATTGCGTTGCTGGGCCGGCGCCAGGGCGTGATTGAAGATGACGATTTCGACGTTGTGCGCGTCGCAGGCAAGCCGCAGTTCTTCGGCTTTGCCGCTGCCGATGAACATCTTGGCATCGGGACTGGAGCGACGACCCGTGAGGGTGACGGCGGGACGGGCCCCCGCGCTGGAGGCGAGAAGACTGAGTTCTTCGAGACTGGCTTCGAAATCGGTCTTGCCGAAATCGATGCCGACGAGCGCTGCGTTGATCAAATTATCGGGTGTCAAGATAAGGCGGCTGGCATCGGTCGCTCGCGGCGACCGGATGCCGGCCGCTGCGATAGGTTAGGACGAGGCTTCCGCGTCCGGGTGGAAATTCACCGGGCGCGCCGGCACGACCGTCGAGATGGCGTGCTTGTAGACCATCTGGGTCACCGTATTACGGAGCAACACGACGTACTGGTCGAACGATTCAATGTTCCCTTGCAGCTTGATGCCGTTGACGAGGTAAATCGAAACGGGAACGTGCTCTTTGCGCAGTGCGTTCAAAAACGGGTCTTGTAACAATTGCCCTTTGTTGCTCATGGCGTACTCCATCTTTTTTTGCAGGTTGATCTGGATTGGCGGGAAAGAAAAAGAGATCCGGCGCCAATCGCTACACTATAGCTGATTTTGCCTGCCCCGCCCGCCGCGCAGGCCTTACGGCCTACCCTTGCGGGACGCATGACAGGCGTGCGTCAGCCCTTGTCCGCGTACGGGTTGTTCGACGAACGGAACTCTATGCGCAATGGAGTCCCGGTCAGCGAGAAAGTTTCGCGGAACCGGTTTTCGAGGTAGCGCTTGTAGGTTTCCGTGACCGCGTCGAGCGCGTTGCCGTGGATGACGATCAGCGGCGGATTCTGGCCGCCCTGGTGCGCGTAGCGCAGCTTCGGACGCACCGGGCCGCGACGGCGCGGCTGCTGGAATTCGACGGCCTCGATCAGCGCGCGCGTGAGCTTCGGCGTCGGCAGCTTCGCCATCGCCGCCGCGTATGCGTCGTCGACCGAGCGCATCAGCGCGCCGATGCCCGTCTTCTTCGCGGCCGAAATGAAGTGCGATTTCGCGAAATCGAGGAATTTCAGCTTGCGGGTCAAATCCGCTTTCGCGCGGTCGCGCGCGTGCTCGTCGAGGCCGTCCCACTTGTTGACGCCGATCACGAGCGCACGGCCCTGCTCGACGACGAAGCCGGCGATGTGCGCGTCCTGGTCGGAAATGTCCTGCTGCGCATCCAGCAGAAGAATGACGACGTTCGCGTCGGAGATCGACTGCAGCGTCTTCACGACCGAGAACTTCTCGATCGCCTCGAACACCTTGCCGCGGCGGCGCAGGCCGGCCGTGTCGATCAGCGTGTATTTCTTGCCGTTGCGCTCGAAGTCGACGTAGATCGAATCGCGCGTCGTGCCCGGCATGTCGAACGCGATCACGCGATCCTCGCCGATCAGCGCGTTCACGAGCGTCGACTTGCCGACGTTCGGACGGCCGACGATCGCGATCTTGATGCCGCGCGACGGGTCGTTCTCGTCCTCTTCCTCCGGACGGTCGGCGTAAGCCACCGCCAGCGCCTCGTTGATCATGTCGGTCACGCCGTCGCCGTGCGCGGCCGAGATCGCGCGCGGGTCGCCGAGCCCGAGCTCGTAGAAGTCGGCCGCGACCGCCGTGTACCGCATCCCCTCGGCCTTGTTGACGACGAGGAAGATCGGCCGGCCGGTCTTGCGCAGGTAGTCGGCGATCGACTTGTCCTGCGGCGCCAGCCCGTTGCGGCCGTCGACGATGAACACGACGATGTCGGCTTCCTCGACGGCCTGCCGCGTCTGGCGCGCCATCTCGTGCAGGATGCCGTCCTTCGCGACGGGTTCGAAGCCGCCCGTATCGACGACCAGGTACGGCCGTTCGCCGACGCGCCCTTCGCCGTAATGGCGATCGCGCGTCAGGCCAGGCAGGTCGGCGACCAGCGCATCGCGCGAGCGCGTGAGCCGGTTGAACAGCGTGGATTTCCCCACATTGGGGCGCCCAACGAGGGCAATGACCGGTTTCATCTGTGTTTTCTACGGTGATGCGCAGCAGCGGGAGGCCCGCTGCTGCGGGCGGCTGCGCTGAATGAAAATATCACGAATTCGCGCCGCGCCGGATGCGCGCGCCGGGCGCGCGTTGCGCGCCGTCGTCTTTCGTCTCGAACTGCCTTTCAAATACCGAGCGGCCGGGAGCACCGGCCGCCTTCATGCTGCACGGCCGGGGCGCGCGGGACAAGCCCGCCGCGCCGCGGCCACACGTGTTTCCTGCTTATCAGCGCGGACGGAATCCGTACAGGCCGCCGTCCTTCGTCTGCACGACGAGCGTATTGCCCGCGAGGACCGGCGCCGCCGTAATCGCGCTGCCGTCGGTCTTCATCCGCGCGATGAAGCTGCCGTCTTCGCGCGACAGGAAGTGCACGAAGCCCTTGTAGTCGCCCATCACGACCGCGTGCCCGAGCAGGTACGGCACGCCGACGTCACGGCTCTTCAGCTTGTCGTTGCGCCACAGCTGGTTGCCGGACGCCGCGTCGTACGCCGTCACGACCGACCAGTCGTCGCCGCCGGCGACCACCGAATCGTCCTGCGCCAGACCGCTGCGGCTCGAGAACGGCTTTTCCCACAGCGGGCGGCCCGAGTTCGCGTCGAAGCAGCCGAGCTGCCCCTGGAACGTCACCGCGCAGGCTTCCGCGCCGACGAGCGTCGGCGGGCCGCTGACGTCGTTGATGCGCTCGACCTCGGTCACGCCCTTCGGGAACGACACCGGGGTCTGCCAGAACGGCTCGCCCGTCTGCAGGTTGATCGCGACGAGACCGCCGCCCGGGAAGCCCGCCAGCACCGCCGCGTCGCCCGCGAACGTCATGCCGGCCGACACGCGCAGGTTCAGCGGCACCGCGCGGTTGCGGTAGTTCCACTTCTGCTCGCCCGTCTGCGCGTTGAACGCGATCACCTGGCCGTCGATCGTGCGGACGATCACGAGGCCGTTGCCGACGAGCGGCGGCGAGAAGATCTCGCCCTGCACGCTGGTCTTCCACAGTTGCTTGCCGTCCGGACCCAGCACGAACACGCCGCCCTTCAGCGCGCCGACCGCGGTCAGGTTGCCGTCGCTGCCGACCCCGGCCGACAGGTCGGAGCCGACCTTCGCGCGCCAGACGGTCTGGCCCGTCTTCGCATCGATCTTCTCGACCGAACCGTTTTCGCCCGCCGCATAAACGGCGTCGCCCACGGCCACCGGCGAGAACAGGTAGCGCCCGCCCTTGCCGACGCTTGCCTTCCAGACCTGTTGCACGTCCATGACGGGCTTGAACTCGGTCAGCGGCGTCGGCACGCGGCGCGCGTCCTTCGACGACGAGCAGGCCGCCAATGCGAGGACAGCCGCCGCGCAGGCGACGGGCACAGCGTAACGTTTCAGCAAATTCATCGGTTAGCGAAGCAGAAGTTAAGAGGTTGAGGGGACCGCGATTCAGCCGCCGAGCGCGTCCAGCTTGAACTGCACGAGCTGGCGCGCGGACTGGTCGTCCTTCGACAGGCCGTCGAGCGCGAGCTTGTAAGCGGCGCGCGCATCGTCGGTCTTGCCTTGCGCGGCCAGCAGATCGCCGCGGCGATCGGCCACGAGGCCCTTGAACGCTTCGACCGGCGTGCCCGACAGCAGCGCGAGGCCCGCGTCGTACGCCTTTTCGTCGAGCAGCAGCGACGCGAGGCGCAGCTTCGCGATCTGCTTGTACTCGTCGTCCTTGGCGTGATCGACCGCCCATTGCAGCTGCGCCTTCGCGCCCGCCGCGTCGCCGGCCGCATACAGCGTCTTAGCGGCCGTGAGCGCCGTCATCTGTGCATACGGCGTGCTGCCGAACTTGTCTTCCATGTCGGCGGCCGCGCGGGCCATCGTCGCCTTGTCGTTCGCGGCGGCGGCCTTCTGGACCTGCTCGTACAGCCCGGACGCCTCGGCAGCCTGACGGCGCTGCCAGTAGTTCCAGCCGTTGAAACCGGCCGCGACGACGAGCGCCGCGAGCACGATCCACGTGGTGAGGTTGCCCCAGCGGGCCCACCACGCCTTGAGACTTTCAATCGATTCTTGTTCGTCGTGATAACTCATCGGCGAGCGATTCCTTCCTGTTCAGGCCTTTCTTGTCGAGCGAACGCCAGCGCGATCAGTCGTCGCCGTCTTCGGCGGATGCAACCATCGCATTGATTAGGAATTCGGTCAAGCTTTCGACCGGTACGGTCTGCTGAACGTTCTTTTCCCCGTCCGCGCCCGCACCGCGCAGCGCTTTCACGCCCACCGTGCCGTTCGCGACTTCTTCTTCGCCGAAGATCACCGCGAACGCGGCGCCGCTCGCGTCGGCCCGCTTCATCTGCGACTTGAAGCTTGCCGTCGCGCCGTCGGCGCTGCAGTGGAAGATCACGTCGAGGCCCGTATCGCGCAGGCGCTCGGCCGCGATGAACGCCTGTTCGCGCGCGGTCTCGCCCTGGTGCACGACGTACACGTCGACGCCTTCCTGCTCGGGCGCGAGATCCTCTTCCTTCAGCAGCTCGAGAATCCGCTCGATTCCCATCGCCCAGCCGCACGCGGCGGTCGGCTTGCCGCCGAGCTGCTCGATCAGCGGATCGTAGCGGCCGCCGGCCGCGACCGTGCCCTGCGCGCCGAGCTTGTCGGTCACCCACTCGAACACGGTCAGGTTGTAGTAATCGAGGCCGCGCACGAGACGCGGGTTGATCTTGAACGGAATGTTGTTCGCGAGCAGCAGGCGCTGCAGCCCTTCGAAGTGCGCGCGCGATGCCTCGCCAAGGAAGTCGATCAGCTTCGGCGCGTTCTGCGCGATCTCCTGCAGCGCGGGATTCTTCGTGTCGAGCACGCGCAGCGGGTTCGTATACAGACGGCGCTTCGCGTCCTCGTCGAGCACGTCGGCGAACCGTTCGAGGTACTTGATCAGTTCGACGCGGTGCGCGGCGCGCTCTTCGGCCAGGCCGAGCGAGTTGATCTCGAGCTTGATGCCGGTCAGGCCGAGGTCGTCCCACAGGCGCTGGCACATCATGATGATCTCGGCATCCGCATCGGGACCCGCGAAGCCGAGCGCCTCGACGCCGACCTGATGGAACTGGCGGTAGCGGCCGCGCTGCGGACGCTCGTGACGGAACATCGGGCCGATGTACCACAGGCGCTTCGGGCCGTCGTACAGCATGTTGTGCTCGATCGACGCGCGCACGACGGCCGCGGTGTTTTCCGGGCGCAGCGTCAGGTTCTCGCCGTTCAGCGCGTCGGTGAAGCTGTACATCTCCTTCTCGACGATGTCGGTGACTTCGCCGATGCCGCGCGTGAAGAGCTGCGTGTGTTCGACGATCGGCGTGCGGATGTTCTGGTAGCCGTATGCGCGCAGCAGCGATTTCACGGTTGCTTCGAAGAACTCCCACAGGCCGGCATCCTGCGGAAGGATGTCGTTCATGCCCTTGACGCCGGTGAGCTTCTCGATCTTGCGTTTCTGTTCAGTCATCGTTCGTGTGTGTGGACGAATTAGTTCAGGGCCTCGGTGCGGCCGTAATTGCGTGCGACGTAGTCGCTGACGATCTGCTGGAATTCCTCGGCGATCCGCTCGCCGCGCAGCGTCTTGACCTTCTCGCCGTCGATGAAGACGGGCGCGGCCGGGTTCTCGCCCGAACCCGGCAGGCTGATGCCGATGTTCGCGTGCTTCGATTCGCCCGGACCGTTGACGATGCAGCCCATCACCGCGACGTTCATCTTCTCGACGCCCGGATACGCCTTGCGCCAGACCGGCATCTGCTCGCGCAGGTAGGTCTGGATCTGCATCGCGAGTTCCTGGAACAGCGTGCTCGTCGTGCGGCCGCAGCCCGGGCACGCGATCACCATCGGCGCGAACGAACGCAGGCCCATCGTCTGCAGGATTTCCTGGCCGACGATCACTTCACCCGTGCGCGACGCGCCCGGCTCCGGCGTCAGCGAGATGCGGATCGTGTCGCCGATCCCTTCCTGGAGCAGCACGCCGAGCGCGGCCGTCGACGCGACGATGCCCTTCGAGCCCATGCCGGCCTCGGTCAGCCCGAGGTGCAGCGCAAAGCCGCAGCGGCGGCCGAGCTCGCGGTACACGGCGATCAGGTCCTGCACGCCGCTGACCTTGCACGACAGCACGATGCGGTCGCGGCCGAGGCCGAGTTCGACCGCCCGTTCGGCCGAGCCGATCGCCGACTGGATCAGTGCCTCGTACATCACGCTCTGCGCGTCCCACGGCTGCGAACGCGCGCCGTTCTCGTCCATCATGCGCGCGAGCAGATCCTGGTCGAGGCTGCCCCAGTTCACGCCGATCCGCACCGGCTTGTCGTACTTGGCCGCGGCCTCGATCATCTGTGCGAACTGCGTATCGCGCTTCGCACCCTGGCCGACGTTGCCGGGGTTGATCCGGTACTTCGACAGCGCCTCCGCGCAGCCCGGGTAGTCGCGCAGCAGCAGGTGGCCGTTGTAGTGAAAATCGCCGACGAGCGGCACGGTCACGCCCATCCGGTCGAGCTGCTCGCGGATCGCCGGCACGGCGGCCGCGGCCTCGGGCGTGTTGACCGTGATGCGCACCAGTTCGGAGCCCGCGTTCGCGAGTTCCTTGATCTGGATCGCCGTGCCGATCGCGTCGGCCGTGTCGGTATTCGTCATCGACTGCACGCGCACCGGCGCGTCGCCGCCGATCGTCACGAGCTGCCCGCCCCAGCGGACATCCACCGCATGCGATACGCGGCGCGGCTGATGCCCGCCGAACACCGGCTCGGTTGAACAAATCTGACTGCTGCGTGGGGATTGAGCTTCGGATTGCATCGATAGATCCATTTACGCGGAATGCGCCGCGACACGGCGCATGAATTGAAAAAGCGCCGTGCCCTCACGGCCTGCCGAGATCGACGACAGGCCTTCGCCACGGCGCTTGACGTCAGGGCAACGTGAACCGTGCCACATTACCCCGCGCTGCCGAATATTTCGCCGGATCGACAGGTTTTCCGTCGAACGCGACTGCGTCGAGGCCCGCCTTGTTGCCGATCGTGACCTTGAACGGCCCGTCGCCGGCGACCTGCTTCGTCTCGCCGGCCCGCACCAGCGCCGAGAACAGCTCCTTGCCGTTCTTGTCGCGCACGCTGAACCAGCAATCCTGCTTGACCTTCAGTTCGATCACCGACTGGCCTGCCGCGACCGCGACGCTCGCCGGCTGGACCGGCACGGCGGCGCTCGCCGCCGGCGCGACCACGAACGGCTGCTCGCCTATACGGCTTAATTCATCGGCACGGCCAGCCCGGGGCCGAGCAACCTGGCGATCATGTCGGTGGCCGCGAACCAGGGCCGCAAGGCGGCGCTGGTGTTCGCGCTCGGCGTCATTTCAGGGTCGATGTGCTGGGCAACGG
>NZ_JAAGPK010000232.1:0-9310 GCF_017104685.1 Burkholderia sp. Tr-20355
TTTCGCTCATGCCTTCTACTTTTTCCCGTTCGTTGTCGCTCGTTGCGCTGGCTGTCGCCCTGATCGTGCCGTACGCGATCACGAATCACACGTATCCGATCCCGACCTTCTATTCCGAGTTTTCCGCGCTGGTGCTGTATCTGCTGGTGGGGCTGTCCGTCGTGCTGCTCACGCGCACCGACCGGCCGGCCGAGCCGTTTGCCGCGCCGGCCGCGTTCGTCGTGCCGCTCGGGTTTGCCGCCGTGCTGATCGCGCAGACCGCGCTGATCCCGCTCAAGGTGCCGTCGATGAACTGGCTGGCGGTCGGCTACCTCGCGGCCGCGCTGGTCGCGATGCAGGCCGGGTATGCGCTCGCGCGCGACGGGCTGGCCGAAGCGGTGTCGCGGATGATGGCCGGCGCGTTGATCGTCGGCGGCGTGTTCGCGGTCGGCACCCAGATCGTGCAGCTGTTTCACCTCGAATCGTCCGTTTCGCCGTTCGTCGTGATGTACAACATCGCGGTCGACCGCCGTCCGTACGGCAACATGGCGCAGGCGAACCACCTGGCCAGCTACATCGCGTTCGCGCTCGCGGGTGCGCTGTACCTCGTGCAGACGCGCCGGCTCGCGGTGTGGGCATGGCTCGCGCTGTCGCTGGTGCTGTCGGTCGGCCTCGCGCTGACGGTGTCGCGCGGGCCGTGGCTGCAGGTCGCGGTGATGGTCGTCGCGGGCTTCTGGATGGCGTGGCTCGAATCGCGCCGCGCGCCGGGCAATGCGCGAGCGTGGCTGATCCCGGTCGTGCTCGCGGTCGCGTTCATCGCGGTGAACGTCGCGGTGCGCTGGGCGAACGTGCACTATCACCTGAATCTCGCGGAATCGGCGGCCGACCGCATGCGCGACGCGGGGCAGATCGCGCCGCGCCTCGCGCTGTGGAAGTACGGGCTTGCGATGTTCCGCGAGCATCCGTTGCTCGGCGTCGGCTGGGGCGAATTCCCGTCGCATCAGTTCGCGCTCGTGCGCACGCTCGGCGGCGTCGAGATCGCGAACAACTCGCACGACATCTTCATCGACCTGCTCGCGAAGTCCGGCCTCATCGGCCTCGGCATCCTCGTCGTCACGCTCGTGGCGTGGTTCGTGCGGGCGGTGCGCGCGCCGCAGTCGAGCATGCGCGTGTTCGGCTTCGCGCTGATCGGCATCCTGCTGATGCACGCGCTGGTCGAGTATCCGCAGCAGTACATGTTCTTCCTGCTGCCGGCGATGTTCGTGATCGGGCTGCTCGACGTGAAGCCGTTGCGTATCCTGCCGGGCCGCGCCGCGTTCGGGCTGTTCGCGGTGCTGTCGTTCGGCGGCGTGCTGGCGGCGGTACCCGTGCTGCGCGACTACCAGCGTGCGGAAGTGCTCTATTACGGCAGCGATCCGGCCGCGCAGTACCGCGAGGCGCCGTCGCGGCTGTTCGGCGCGTGGGGCGAGTACGGTGCGGCAACGCTGCTGCCGATTTCGGCGGATGACCTGCCGGCCAAGCTCGCGGCGCACGAGCGCGCGATCGCGCTGCTGCCCGGCGAGACGGTGCTGCGTCGCTACGCGGCGCTGCAGGCGCTGGCGGGCCGCGAAGCCGACGCGCTCGATACCGTCGCACGCCTGCACGTGTTCGCGAAGGAACTGAAGGACTGGCCGCAGCAACTGGCGCTGTTGTACAAGCTTTGCGACCAGCAGCCGGCGCTGAAGACGTTCAAGGCGGCCGTCGTCGCGAAGTACGGGGAAGTGCCGGCCGATGCGGCCGACGATTCGGACGACGACGATTCGGATTGAGGTGCGCCGCGCACGCCGGCGCGTGCCGCAGTGTGATGCAGCGGCGGCGGGCATCGGGCGGGGCGGCCCGGGGAAACGGGACGAACGGGGCGAAGCCCGCCGCATGTCGATTACGTCGCGAATCGTGTGGATTCCGGCTGCATGCGCGCCGATTCGCGTCAACCATTGTCAAATTGCCGCCGTTGACCGGGCGGCGCGTGCACAATGCGCGGAAGCGCTCGCGTGCCCGCGGCCGTCGGGGTTGGCCGGCGGGAAGACAGGCAGCATCCCGGTCATCCGGGAGAGCCGCCGGACAGGATCGCGGCCGAGCATCGTCGGCCGCGCGGCCGTAACGGGGCGCCGGTCCGCTGGCCGCGGCGCAGTGTGACGCACGTGATGCGGCCCGGGGCACGCTTGCGCGGGATGGCGCGTTCGTCCGGAACGGAACAATACCCAGAACGATATTCGACCATGGCTATTCGCTCGACCTACCTGATCCTGCCCGCCGTCGCAATGCTGTTGTCCGGTTGCGCGATGCTGTCGTCGTCGCAGGAAAGCAAGCTGACCTGTCACATCCCGCGCGCCGTCTATCCGGATACCGCGAAGCCGCTCACCCGCCCGGCGACCGTGCTCGTGCGCGCGCTGATGACGACGTCCGGCGAAGCGCAGAACGTCACCGTGACGACGAGCAGCCGCAACGCGGCGGCCGATCGCGCGGCCGTCGACGCGATGACGCACGCGACCTGCGTGCAGACGGGCGCGACCGCGAATCCGTTCCTGCTGACCCAACCGTTCGTGTTCGAGCCGTCACGCGGTCAGTGAAGCGCGGGCAGTGCACGTCGTGCGTCGGCGGCTGCACTGGTTGTGCGTGGCTATCGAAAGTCGATATACGCGGTAGGGGTGCCGAGCGCTCGCGGTTCGTGTGCGCAGCATCTCGGGCGAGCCGTAGCGGGCCGGCTCGCCGTATCGGCGCAGACCGGCCGGCAACGCCTCCAGCACGCGATCAGAAGGTCCGCTTCTTCAGCGTGAATCCGTGCAGCCAGTACAGCGTATTGGTCTGTGCGTCGAAGTAGCCGCCCTGTGCGGACTTGTCGGTCGTTTTATTCCAAGTCTTGCCGGCGTCGGTGCTGCTGAACGTCAGGTCGATCGGTGCGCCGCCGCCGGTACCGCCGCTTCCGGAGTTCGGATCGGTTGCGTGGACGAGCAGGAGGCCGTTGCGACCGATGCTCATACTGGCGAGCGTGAGCTTCTCGTCGAACGTGCGCAGTTGCTGCACGACCTTGGGATGGTCGGTCGTCCACGTGGAAATGGCGCCCGTCCGGTGGCCATTGTCGTGCCCCTTGCCGTTTTGCGGCTCGTCGAGATGCGACAGCGCGTACACTGAATGACGTGATCCCTTCGGCGTGGTGCCGGGCGCTGTGATGACCTGGCCTGGCATCACGGTATCCGTCACGAATGCGTGCTGCCCCCAGTCGAGCCGGTCGACCGAGCTGTGAGCCGGTGCTTCGGCAGTCTGTGCGACAGGGCAGGCGATCCGCAGAGCACCGTCCGGGCCGAGGCTGATTGCATTGAAATTCTGACGCGTTCCGCTGCCGACGTGCGCGTCGGCCGGCGGATCGATCGCTTGCCACGTGTTTCCGCCGTCCGAAGCCCGCCATATGCGGGGCCCCAGCCGGCCGCGGAGCCGACGCCCGAATCGCGACGGGGGCCCCGCGGTAACCGCATCGGGACGGTCAGAACTGCCGCTTCTTGAGCGTATAGGCGACCAGCGAATACAGCGTGTTCGTTTGGGCGTTGAAATATCCTCCCTGAGTCGGTTTCTCCGTGCTCGAGCTCCAGGTCTTTCCCGCGTCGCTGCTGACGAACGTGAGATCGAGCGGTGTGCCGTTGCGGCTGGAGTCGGTTGCGTAGACGAGCAGCAATCCGTCCCGGCCGACGCTCAGGCTATCGAGCGTCAGCTTGTCGTCAAACGTATGCAACTGCTGAACCTGCTCGGGTGCACTGTTCGTCCAGGTGGAAATGGCACCGACGCGTTGTCCTTTGTCGGCGGGATTGCCGGAATTGAGCGGTTCACCGAGGCGCGACAGGGCGTAGAGCGCATAGCGATTCGACGCGACCGGTGACGAGGACAGGTTGACGATCACCTGTTCAGGCAAAACGGCATCCAGGGCGAACGCGGATTGCTCCCAACCGAGCCGATAGACGACGCTTCCGGCGAAAGCGTGCGCGGATTTCTCGACGTGGTATGCCACGCGCAAGGTACCGTCCGGGCCGAGGTCGATGCCGTCAAATGTGCGGCGAGGTTTGCCGGCCTCCGCGGCGCCCGGCGGCAGTTCGACTTCCCGCCACGATTGACCGCCGTCGGACGTGCGCCACACGTGCGGGCCCCAGCCGATCGCATAGCCGCGCTGCGGATCGAGAAACAACAGGCGACCGATGTTCCGGTCTTCTGGCCACGCGAGCTGCACCCAGTCGCGTCCGCCGTTGGATGACTTCCAGAGCTTGGTCACTTGCGGCGTCAGGCCGTCGGCAGGCTGAGGGGACTTGTAGTCCATCCAGCCGGTGCTGATGAATTCGACCGTCCAATCCTTCGCGTGCCACCAGGCGGCGTTCTGGCCTGCCTGGTTGAAATGGCGCGTCATGTCACCGTTTACCGGGCCCCGCCAGAATTCGACCGACGTCCGGTTCAGCGTTTCACGGCTGTCGTTCATCCAGGCTTCGGTCGGCTCGGCCTTTTCCTTGTCCTTCCATTCGGCGTATGGCTTGAAGGTGATTTCAGGATCGCTGATCTTCAGCGTGATCGCCTCGTTTCCCGATATCGCGAAGTCGCCCCCGCCATAGGGCTTGCTGTTCTTCATGAAAGTGTTGGAAACGACCTGCCAGTCATTCGACATATATGAGTACCCGACAATCAATACAATGAGCGCGACTGCCGCACCCAGCGACAGCTTCAGGAGTTTTCTCGTCATTTCATTTCGGCATCAGTTTTTCGATTGCCTGTGCAACAGGGTCGATGACATGTTCGTTGACCGCATCACCTGCTTTTTTCGCGTATTCCACGGTATTGTCGACGTATTGTTTGCCCACGCCGACACCACTGTCGAATGCTTGGTAGAGCGTTCTGACATCCCCCCATTCCTGAGTGTTGGGTTGCTTCAGGATATAGAACATATCGACAGGCCCGAGCCCGGCCAGACCACCGTCGAGATAGGCGAGAGGATGGGTCTTGAACGCGTATGTCTTGAACGTTTCGTCGTCCAGTTCGAGCGTGTACTGCGGCACGTTCATCACGCAGGCGCCGCTGTTCGGCTTCTTGCCCCTGATGGAAATGGTGTCGCCACGCATGTTCTGCTGCAAACCCTGTTCCAGATAGTGCTGCAGGAACCAGCGTGCGCTTGCCAGCCATGCCTTGCCTTTGTCGCTCAACTCTGGAAGCAGGTATTTACCGTAATTCGAGCAGTAGTAGTAACCATAGCTGACATAGTATCCCGGCGGCTTATGTCCGCACCCGATATGACGCATCATGAAATTACCGTGGCGTGACCAGTCGGAATCAGTGCTTGCGGCTTCTATCAGATTCTCCCGCCGATGCAGCAACTCACGGGCAACTTTCGTGTCTTTCCACGGATCCCATGACGTGGCGAATTTCTTGACGGTCGCCCAGATACTCGATTTGCTGACCTTTTCGACCGTTTCCCAGTACTCGCCATGCAGTGGCCGGTAGTAGTATGGACAGGTTCCGATAATGGAATCGGCCGCCGGCGTTACGTGCTTGTCGCAGATGTTGATCTGCACCTTCGGCCGATCCTGATATCCCGTCGGGGTTAGCATCCCCGCACCGGTGCCGAGCACCTTCTCCTGTTGTCCGTCAGCCATTCGATTTCCCTAGAAACTTGACGACGACGTCATGCGGCACGTGGCTCTGCGTGAGCCCGGTTTCGCCTGCCGCGTTGGTGACGCCTTCCGAGAGCAGCTTGCCGTTCGAGAACATCTGGTACCGCGTGTTCGCGACCGGAATGTCGGTGCCGGCCCAGTGCGCGATGAAGGCCTGGTCGTAGTTGCCGGACGAGTTCGGCAGCGTCGGCATCGTTTGCGACAGGTGCGTGGAGCCGCTGAACGCATGCTGCGCGCCCTTGATGTCGATCGTGCCGGGCGCGTGCACCTCGATGTTGCCGTCCGCGATGCGGATGTAGGCGCCGCCGGACGTCAGTAGGATCTCCTTTGCCGCGGCGCCTTCGATCGATTGCGTGACGGCGATCAACTTCAGCGCCTTCTGCGCGGTCAGCTCGATGTTGTCTGCCTGCGCCTGCACTTCGACCTTGCCCTTGCCGGCGAACAGCTTGATCCCCGCGTTCTGCGCGAACAGACTAATACGGTCGAGGACACTCGCGATCAGCGATTTCCCGGCGGCGACGTGCGTGCTTTGCCCGCTGACGAGGTTGATGTGCTGGTCCGCGGCAAGTTGCGCGGACTGCTGCGTGGACATCCCGATGCCGGCTGGGCTGCCGAACAGCATCACGGGCTCCTTGAACGCATTGGCGCTGCCGGTCCCGCCGCCGGCGGTTCGGCCGCCCGACGTGCCGCCGCTCACGCTGTTCTGCGTCGCGTCGGTGAACTGCTTGAGCGCCGAGTGGCCGGGGGCGAGCGACTCGCCCTGATGCTGCGCGCTGACTTCCGACATGGCCTCCATCAGGCCTTCCGCCCTGACGAGCTGCTGCTGCGTCTCCTGGACGTCGAGTGGCTGGCTCGCCGGCGGTTTCGGATACGTCGTGACGTACAGGCCGCGGTTCGCACGAACCGCACCAAATGCGTCCGAGCGCAGGTCGAAGCCGCTGCCGAGATAACTGCCGCGGTTGTTGCCCGTGTGGTCGATCAGGTAGCCGAGATGCAGATGCGCGTTGGTCTGGCTGCTGTACAGGTGCGCGCGGTTCTGCGAGGTCGCATCGTCGAGCACCAGCTGGTTGTAGCCGGCACCCGCGTATTCCTTCGACCGGTATCCGGACAAGATGCCGTTGCTGTGCCACTGCGGGCTCGTCGCGCCGTTGTACAGCTTGCCGACGACGATCGGGCGATCGCAGTCGCCGCCGAGGAAATCGACCAGCACTTCCTCGCCGGCGCGGTGCGGGTGGACGGCGCCGTAACCGTTGCCCGAGTCCGCCGTCGCGGCGCGCAGCCAGCACGACGCTCGCTCGTCGCCGTCGTTTAGGCGGTCCCAGTGGAAGCGGACCTTGACCCGGTTGAGCTCGTCGGTGTGGACTTCCTCGCCTTGCGGCGCGACGACGATCGCCGATTGCAGCTGCATCGGCGGTTTCGCATGCTCGAGCGGGCTGCGGAACGGGATGGTCGTGCGCTGTACTTCGACGCTGACCTGGAAAAAGCCCTCGCTGCCGTCGGAATGGCGAACGCGCGATGCGTCGCCGGCGCGTGCCTGCGTGATGCCGTCGACTTCGGCCCGCAAGCTATGCGGGAATGTGGCATGGGCGCTTCCGTCCGCGACAGGCAGGTTGTTGACGATGACCCACGCCGTCTCGATTACAGCGAATTCGCGTTGGCCGGCGTCGTCCTTGTCGTGTTCGGGGTGTTCGGTGAACTCGAACGTACGTCCCGCGTCCATGCGCCGCACGCCGCCGACACCGTGAAAGCGCTTGGCGTGCGATTCCTGCTCTTCCATCCAGATCTTCGACAGATGGTCGCCGCGTGACTGCTCGGGATACGTGTAGGCACCCGTATATTCGTAGACTTCGAGCTGCGGCGGCAAATCTCCCTGGTTGGCGATCGTCGGCGTATGGGTGGCTTTCGGATTCGACGCGGTGGGCGGCTGCTTGTAGTCGAACGTGCGCGTGGTGCGCGCGACGCTTCGCAGCGTGCGCGTACCGGTGAACTGGACGAGCGTGTCGGCTTCGTCGCCCATGCCCGCGTGATGAAAGCGCACGGTTCGCGGCGACAGCGCGGGCAACGCGTCGATGCGATCGACGATGACGAGCCGGTGCGACTTGCCGTCCTTGTCCTGTTCCCAGAAACCGTACAGGCCTTCCGATTCCATCAGGCGATGCACGAAATTCCAGTCGTCCTCGTGTTGCATGCAGAACGAGCGAGACGGCAGCGGCTGGTAGAGCTTGAACGTGAAGCGGCCTTTGGCCTGCGGGTGCTGGTTCAGCACGTCGGCGATGATGTCGTCCGCCGAGCGGTTCTGCCAGATGCGCTGGTCGCGGCGGAACTTCAGGAAGTGGAGGAACGACGCAAAGGCGATCTGATAGTGCGTGACGCTGCTGTCCGAGCCGAGTCGGCGCGCCGCATGCACGTAGCCGTTGTGCGGCGCGTACGACCGATCGGTCTGCTGGATCCACAGCGTCACCGGCTGCGCGATCAGTTTCTTGAGTTCGAGGTTATCGGATACCGACACGGTATCGACGGTGAACTCGAAATGGCGTCCGAGCCGTGATCGCCCCGTGACGCGATGCGGCAGCAGGACGTCGGGGCCGAGCGGAGTATCCAATTTGACCAGGCGCTCATGCTGGACCGGTCCGGCCAACAAGGCGCTTCTTAACGCTTGCGAATTCATCACCAGTGCTCGCTTTTGTTGTGCTGGTTCGCACGCTCTCTCGTGCGGAATCCGGTAATTGTATGAGATAAGCGGTTTTATCTCGCAATAACGGGCAGGCGGCGCCCGGGCGCTCACTCCGCCGCGTCTCCCGCCTTCCAGTCCCCCGACTTCCCGCCGCGCTTCTCGCGCACGCTCACCTCCGTGATCACCATCCCGCGATCCACCGCCTTGCACATGTCGTAGACGGTCAGCAGCCCGACCTGCACGGCGGTCAGCGCTTCCATCTCGACCCCGGTGCGGCCGAACGTCTCGACCTGCACGACGCAGTGGACGCCCGGCAGCGCGTCGTCGAGTTCGAAGTCGACGGCCACGCGCGTCAGCGCGAGCGGGTGGCACAGCGGGATGAGGTCGGCCGTGCGCTTGGCGCCCTGGATCGCCGCGATGCGTGCGACGCCGAGTACGTCGCCTTTCTTGGCCTTGCCGTCGCGGATCAGCGCGAACGTGGCCGGCAGCATCCGGATCGTGCCGCGCGCGATCGCGATGCGCCGGGTTTCCTGCTTGTCGCCGACATCGACCATGTGCGCATGGCCGGCGGCATCGAAATGGGTGAGTCCTGACATGTCATGCTCCGTCTCAACGGGCGCTTATCATAGCAGCGGCGTTCGCGTCCTCGGGGGCGCAGATGGCGCATGCGTGGCACGGGACAGTGGCCGCCGCGCCGGTACAATGACCCGAATATTCAGACCAGACGCCGCGATGCGCGCCGGGCGCGCGGGACGGCGTCGTTTTCATCCTGCCATGCGTGTCAAACAGTTGCTTGCCGTGTCGCTGTCGGCCGCGCTCGCGCTGCCGCCGGGCGGCCATGCGCAGAGCACGCCCGCGCCCCCGCTCGAGCCGGCGACGGGCGGCTCCCCGGCGATTTCCACCGTGCCGTCCGGCATCGCGACCGGCGTGTTCGGCACGTACGGCGGCGCGGAGAGCCGGTCCTCGGGCGCCGGCG
>NZ_JAAGPK010000233.1:0-9350 GCF_017104685.1 Burkholderia sp. Tr-20355
CGCGGCGAACGCCGCGAGCGCGCCGCCGGTCAGCCCGCAGGCCCAGCCCGTGCCGACGACGACCGGCGCCAGCACGCCCAGCGCCGCATGCACGCGCGCGCGCACCGACATCGTCTGCGGCAGCGACGCGATGCGCAGCAGCCCGGTACGGATCACGAGCCCCTTGTGGAAGCGGCGCTGGCCGGCCTTGCCTTCGCGAAACGCGCGATACAGCGCGTCGGCGGCCACGGTCTCGTCGCTCGGCGCCTTCGTGCGCACCGACATGTAGCCCTGCGGCTCGCCGTTGCGCATCACCGGAATCGCGTTCGCGCGCACCCAGTAGTGATCGCCGTTCTTGCGGCGGTTCTTCACGAGCGCGGTCCACGGCTCGCCGCGCTTGAGCGTCGCCCACATGTCGGCGAACGCCTCGCGCGGCATGTCCGGGTGGCGCACGGCATTGTGCGGCTGGCCGACGAGTTCCTCGTTCGAATAGCCGCTCACCTGCGCGAATGTCGTGTTCGCGTACGTGATGTAGCTGTCGGCATCGGTCGTCGACATCAGCGTGACGTCGTCGGGAAAATCGAATTCCTGTTGGGTAACGGGCTGGTTGTTGCGCATGCAAGGCTCCGAAAGGCGGATTGGTTGTCCGCGCCGCGCTGAAATCACGCTCAGTAGCCGAAAAACGGTTGATCGCTTTACGACGTTCTCGTCCTTGCTGTCGGCAATTCGGCAGAAAACCTTAATCCTGCCGCGCATAAAATATGCAATCCAGCCATTACCATGATTTCGATCAAATATTCCGGCGATAATCGCCGCGCACGCGTGTCCGCCGGTCACAACGCACCGCCCGGCGTGCCAATGCGGGCATCCATTGCGCACGGCGAAACGATATGGCCTATCCTGCTCCATTCCACCGGAATTCGAATTCGATGAAAAAGGCATTGCATGAACTGAATCGGCTGTCCTGGAATACGGCGACGGTCGCCCATAACAGCCATAAAGGCGATCAGGCCGCGTTTTTCCGCGATGGCGGCACGACGCTGTTTCCGGAAGAACGAAAGCTGCTCGGCGATCTCGCCGGCCTGCGGCTCCTGCACCTGCAATGCAACGCGGGACAGGACACATTGAGCCTCGTGCGCGAAGGCGCGGATGCCACCGGCGTCGACATCTCCGACGAGGCGATCGGCTTCGCGCGGCAGCTGTCGGCCGATGCGGGGCTGCCCGCGCGGTTCGAGCGCGCCGACGTGCTCGACTGGATGCCCGAAGCGGCCGCGCGCGGCGAGCGCTTCGACCGCGTGTTCACGTCGTACGGCGCGATCTGCTGGCTGTCGGACCTCATCGCCTGGGCGCGCGGGATCGCCGCGCTGCTCGCGCCGGGCGGCCGCTTCGCGATGGTCGAGTTCCATCCGTTCGCGCTGGTTTTCGATGAACACTGGCAGCCGCACTACGACTACTTCCAGCGCGACGCGACCGAGGAGCCGGCAGGCGTCGGCGACTACGTCGCGGTGTCCGGCACCGGGCTCGGCGCGCGGCACGATCATCCGGGCATCGTCGATTTCGCGAATCCGCACCCGAGCTACGAGTTCATGTGGGGCATCGGCGACGTGGTGAACGCGCTCGTGTCGGCCGGGCTCGCGATCGACCGCCTGAACGAATATCCGTATGCGAACGGCTGGAAGGGCTTCGACGGCATGCGCGAGCGGGCTGGCCGCCGGATGGTGCCGCCCGACGGCATGCCGCGCCTGCCGCTGATGTATGCGATCGCCGCGCACCGGGTGGCCGCATGACGCGCCGCACCGCCGCCGAACGCGACGCGCTGTCCGCCCGCCTCCTTGCACGCGACGACGTGCCGCTCGTGTGGACCATCGACCGGCGCGAGATCATCGAGCACCTGTACGTGCTGCGCGACGGCACGCTGCACCTCGTGCCCGAGTTCCACGACGTCGCCGGCTGGCCCGACGGCGAAGCCGACCACTACACGCCGATCCTGCTCGACTGCCACGATCGCGGCGGCTGGTTCCTCGGCAGGTTCGACGGTGCACGGCTCGTCGCGGCGGTGATCGTCGACAGCCGGCCGCTCGGCCCGCAACGCGACATGCTGCAACTGAAGTTCCTGCACGTGAGCCACGACTGGCGCGGTTGCGGGCTCGGCGAGCAGCTCTACCGCACGGCGCAGGGGCAGGCACGCGCGATGGGCGCGCGCCGCCTGTATGTGTCCGCCACGCCGTCGCGGAACACGATCGACTTCTACCTGCGGCTCGGCTTCACGATCAGCCCGTCGCCCGACCCCGAGCTTTACGCGCTCGAGCCCGAGGACCTCCATCTGGAAGGACCGGCGGCCTGACGATCCGACGCGCGATGGCACAGGGAATTTCCCCCCCCTGCCGAAGCGACCAACAGCCGCCATTAACCGCCATGGAGCGCGACATTGAAGCACGACCCGCCACCGCCAGCCGCCCCGAAGATCCTCGTCAGCCTGTGCGTGATCGGCCATCCGGTCCGCTACAACGGCTCGGCGAAGACCGCCGCGCACGAAGCGCTCGCGCGGTGGCAGCGTGAGGGGCGTCTCGTGCCGGTCTGCCCGGAACTCGCGGGCGGCCTCGGCGTGCCGCGCCCGCCCGCCGAAATCGCCGAAGGCGGATCGGGGCAGCAGGTTCTGTCGGGTACCGCACGCATCGTCGACGTGAACGGCGCCGACGTGACGGCGCCCTTCGTATCCGGCGCGCGCACCGCGCTGGCGCTCGCGCAGGCGCACGACTGCCGTTTCGCGATCCTCGCCGACGGCAGTCCGTCGTGCGGCAGCACGTTCATTTACGACGGGCATTTCGCGCACCGGCGGCATGCGGGCGCCGGCGTCACGGCGGCGTTGCTGCGCGCGCACGGCATCGAGGTGTTCGCGGACACCGAGATCGACGCGCTCGACGCGCGCCTCAAACAGCTCCGCGGTTAACGACGATGGGCGGCACAAGCCTCCTCGTGCCGCCCATCGTTGCGAAGCGGAGTGACAGTGACGCGGCGCATGGCCGGCCGCGTCACCGCGTCATACCGATCAGACGCGTTCGATCGCGATCGCGATGCCCTGGCCGACGCCGATGCACATCGTGCACAGCGCGAAGCGGCCGTTCGTGCGATGCAACTGGTACATCGCGGTCGTCACGAGACGCGCGCCCGACGCGCCGAGCGGGTGGCCGAGCGCGATCGCGCCGCCGTTCGGGTTCACGCGGGGATCGTCGTCGGAGACGCCGAGCATGCGCAGCACCGCGAGGCCCTGCGACGCGAACGCCTCGTTCAGCTCGATCACGTCGAACTGGTCGATCGTCATCCCGAGCCGCGCGAGCAGCTTCTGCGTGGCCGGCGCCGGGCCGATGCCCATCACGCGCGGCGCCACCCCGGCCGTCGCGATACCCAGCACGCGTGCCCGCGGCGTCAGGCCGAAGCGCTTCGCGGTTTCCTCGTTCGCGAGCAGCAGCGCGGCGGCGCCGTCGTTGACGCCCGACGCGTTGCCGGCCGTCACCGAGCCGTCCGGGCGCACGACGCCCTTCAGCTTCGCGAGCGTGTCGAGCGACGTTTCACGCGGATGCTCGTCGCGCGACACGACCACCGGATCGCCCTTCTTCTGCGGGATCGTGACCGACACGATCTCCTCGGCCAGCGTGCCGTCCTGCTGCGCACGCGCGGCCTTCTGCTGGCTGCGCAGCGCGAACAGGTCCTGATCCGCGCGGCTGACGTGGTAGTCGACCGCGACGTTCTCGGCGGTTTCCGGCATCGAGTCGACGCCGTACAGCTGTTTCATCAGCGGATTGACGAAACGCCAGCCGATCGTCGTATCGAAGATGTCGGCCTGGCGCGCGAACGCGCTGGCGGCCTTGCCCATCACGAACGGCGCGCGCGTCATGCTCTCGACGCCGCCCGCGACCATCAGCGCGGCTTCGCCGGACTTGATCGCGCGCGCGGCCACGCCGACCGCATCCATCCCGGAACCGCACAGGCGGTTGATCGTCGAACCCGGCACGCCCTGCGGCAGGCCCGCGAGCAGCGCGGACATGCGTGCGACGTTGCGGTTGTCCTCGCCGGCCTGGTTCGCGCAGCCGTAGATCACGTCGTCGATCGCCGTCCAGTCGACGTCGCGGTTGCGCTCGACGAGCGCCTTGAGCGGCACCGCGCCCAGATCGTCGGCGCGCACGCCGGACAGTGCACCGCCGTAACGCCCGATCGGCGTACGGATCGCATCACACAGAAAAGCTTCGGTCATCAGTGTCTCCGGTCCCATGAAGGCTGGGAAATGAACAGGGCGCGCCCCTTGCATTGCCCGCCGGGATGCGCTTAAATGTTCTATATACGAACATAAGATCGTGTATCGAACGTTCAACGCATCATAGGGAGTGCGGGGACGACCTGTCAAGCGCGCGGCCTGCCGCGCGGTTGGCGTGTCAGGCCCCATGCGCTATCTTCTCGGCTGCACGATATTCCAGGCGCTCATGACAACCGAAGACACCCAGACGAAACCCGGCGACTCCTATGTGCAGTCGTTCGCGCGCGGCCTCGCGGTCATCCGCGCGTTCGACGCGGCCCGGCCCGAGCAGACGCTCACCGAAGTTGCGTCGGCCACCGGGCTCACGCGTGCAGGCGCGCGCCGGATCCTGCTCACGCTGCAGACGCTCGGCTATGTCGAGGCCGACGGCCGGCTGTTCCGGCTCACGCCGAAAATCCTCGAGCTCGGCTTCGCGTACCTCACGTCGATGCCGTTCTGGAATCTCGCCGATCCGGTGATGGAGCAATTGTCCGCGCAGATCCACGAAAGCTGCTCGGCCGCGGTGCTCGACCGCACCGAGATCGTCTACGTGCTGCGCGTGCCGACGCACAAGATCATGACGATCAACCTGTCGATCGGCAGCCGGCTGCCCGCGTACTGCACGTCGATGGGCCGCGTGCTGCTGTCCGCGCTCGACGACGCGGCGCTCGACGAAACGCTCGCGCAGAGCAGCATCCGCGCGCATACGCCGCGCACGATCACGGATCTCGGCGAACTGAAGGCAACGATCGCGCAGGTGCGCCAGCAGGGCTGGGCCGTGGTCGACCAGGAACTCGAAGTGGGCCTGATGTCGCTGTCCGCGCCGATCCGCAACCGGCGCGGGCAGATCATCGCGGCGATGAACATCAGCGGCAACGCGCAGCGGCACACCGCGAAACAGATGGTGAAGGAGTTTCTCGGGCCGCTGCAGCAGGCCGCGCAGACGGTATCGGAACTGGTCGCGCGGCGCGGCTGAGCGGCCGGCCGCGCGTCAGCCGTTGCCGGCGAACGCCTTTCCCGTCGGCTTCATGCGGATTCCCGGCGCCAGCCGGGTCCACGGCAACTCGGCCGGATCGGCCGTCATCGGGCCAGGCGCCGTGGCGACCAGCACCGCCTCGGCGATGCCCTGGAAATCGGCGCGGAAGTGCACCGAGCTCTTGTTGACGAGGATCTTCATCGATTCCGGCTCGACCCCGCCCACGCGATAGAGATTGCGGTCGAGCATCTGCGCCTTGCCGCTGCTCACCACGATCAGCACGCCGTCGATCCGCAGGCACGCGACCGGGCCGACATCCGCGCGCATGCCGTTCATCATCGGGCCGTCATACCGGCATACCCCGTCGGACAGGTGCACGACCTCGAAACGCGCGTGGTGCGGCGCGTCGCCGGGTACGCCGGAGACGCCGCCGAGCGCCACGTCGATGAACGCACCGACACCGGCACGGTGGGCCGCGGCCGCGGCCGCCGGGTCCCAGATCAAGCCGATCGCGGCATCTTTCGCGCCGTTGCGCAGCAACGCCCGCAGCATGCCCGTCGTGTTCGAGTCGCCGCCCGCGCCGGGATTGTCCTGCGTATCGGCGATGACGACCGGCTTGCCGGCCCCCTCGGACAGCCGCATGGCCTCGCGCACGGCATCGTCGGGCGACAGGAACGGCACCTGCCACGCGGCTTCGTCCGCCAGCATCTTGTCGTGGAGCGCCTGCACGGCCGCCTCGGCCGACGCGGCGTCGTCGCCGTAGCCCCAGATGACCGGGCCGCATTCGGGGAAATCGGCCGCCGGAAAGCCCGGCGCGAACGACAGCGACGCCACGGCCCCGGTCTCCAGCGCCGCGAGCCGCGCGTACATGCCGCGCGCAGGTTCGAGCAGCGTGCACATGCCGTTGATCGGAATCAGGAACGGCAGCCGGCGCGCGGCGCGATGCAGCGGGCGGCGGCCCGCCCGCGCGTCGAACAGGCGCTCGAGCAGCGCGGCCGCGCGCGCGCCGGTCTCGGCCATGTCGACGTGCGGATAGGTACGAAAGGCGACCAGCGCATCGGCCTCGCGCAGCATCCGCGCGGTGACGTTGGCATGCAGGTCGAGCGACGCGACCACCGGCACGTCCGGGCCGACCGCCGCACGCACGCGCTCGAGCAACGTGCCTTCGCCGTCGTCGGTATGCTCGGCGACCATCGCGCCGTGCAGGTCGAGGTACACCGCGTCGTAGCCTCCGCGGCGAACCGCCGCGACGATTTCTCCGGCAATGCGCTCGAACGCGTCCTCGGTCACGTGCGCCGACGGGCTTGCGCCCGCCCAGATGACCGGCAGCAAGGTCCAGCCACGCCGTTCGGCCGCGGCGATGAAGCCGCCGGCGGGAATATTGACGTCGCGCAGCGCGAGCACGTCCTCGCCGCGCACCATGGCCGGGAAGCCTTCGCCCCGCTCAAAGTTGGCGTATGCGGCTTTCGACGGTGCAAACGTATTGGTTTCATGCTGGAAACCGGCGATCAGGATGCGCGTGTTCAAAAATGTGTCTCCGGAAAAGGCCGTCAAGGCGCCGGCACCCCGCCGTCAGGGCCGGCGGGCGACGGCGCGCTGGATATTGGAATGCCCGCGGGCCCGTGACGTCAGGCTGTCGCCAGCGCGTCGCGGGATGCGGGAAGCCGGTTCGCCACGAGTACCGCGGCACCGGCGACGAGCAGTGCGACCATGACCAGCAGCCCCGCGGCCATGCTGCCGGTCGCCGAGTGGATCGCACCGATGATGGTCGGGCTCAGGAAGCCGCCGATCAGGCCGATCGTGTTGATCAACGCGATGCCGCCCGCCGCGGCGTCGCCCTTCAGGTATTGCGACGGAATCGCCCAGAACACCGTGTACGCGGCCCAGATCATCGACGTGGCGATCGTCATGCCGACCAGCGAGACGGCGAGATTGCCGTTGGCCGTCGTCGCCACGGCCAGCGCGATCGCGCCGATCAGGGCCGGCACCGCGCTGTGGAAACGGCGCTCGCCGCGACGGTCCGACCGGCGGCCGATGACGACCATCGCGATCGCGGCGCACACGTACGGAATCATCGAGTACAGCCCGATCTGCATCGTGTCGGTCACGCCGTCGGCCTTGATGATCGACGGCAGCCAGAAACTCACCGCGTAGATCCCGCAGATGATCGTGAAGTACGCAAACGCCAGCAGGTACACGCGCGGATCGCGCACCACCTGCCCGAACGAGTGATGGCCCGCATCGGTGGTGTGCAGCTCGGCGGCGAGCAGCCGCTTCTCGTCGTCGGTCAGCCATTTCGCATCGGCCGGCCGGTCGGACAGCACCTTGAGCGCGAGCACGCCGAACAGCACGCACGGCAGGCCTTCGACGACGAACATCCACTGCCAGCCGGCCAGGCCGTGGGCACCGGACAGCCCGGTCATCAGCCACGCCGACAGCGGCGAGCCGAACGCGCCGCCGATCGGGCCGGCGAGCATGACGACCGCCATCACGCCCGCCATCCGGCGCTGGCCATACCAGTACGTCAGATAAAAGATCATTCCCGGCGCGAAGCCGGCCTCGAACACGCCGAGCAGGAAGCGCATCGCGTAGAACGTGGTCTCGTCGTGGACGAACATCATGCCGGCCGACGTCAGGCCCCACAGCACCATGATCCGGCTGATGGTCTTGCGCGCGCCGATCCGCGGCAGCAGCAGGTTGCTCGGGATCTCGAACAGGACGTAGCCGAGAAAGAAGATGCCCGCGCCCAGCCCGTACACCGCATCGGAGATACCCAGGTCGCTCTGCATCGCGAGCTTCGCGAACCCGATATTCACGCGATCGAGATACGCGAAGGTGTAGCAGAGCAGCAGGAACGGCAGCAGGCGCCAGTTCAGCTTGCGGTAGAGGGCCTGATGCGCCGGGCTGCCGGGCGCGACCGGGTCTTGAGGGGATGGAATGGCGGACATGCGCTCTCCTTTAGGGCCTATTGCTTCGAATCCCGCAACGATGTTCAACGCTGTTCGAATCGTCGAGGAGACGAAAAAGCGGCGCAATAGCAACCTAAGCGAGTTATCGTTGCTCAATGAGCAACACTTCGAAGGCACACGGACCGACACCATGCGCGAACTGAACCAGCGCCGCCTGCGCTATTTCCACGAAGTCCTGACGCACGGCTCCATCCGCGGCGCGGCCGACAGCATCAACACGTCGCCGTCCGTCATCACGCGGCAGATCCGCCTGCTCGAGGAAGAAATCGGCGCCCCGCTGTTCGAGCGCCAGCCGCGCGGCGTGCAGCCGACCGAGGCCGCCGCACACCTGCTCGAATACTGGCGCGGCTGCCGTTCCCAGCAGGAGCTCTTCGAAGATCGCCTGCAGGCGCTTCGCGGGCTGCAGCACGGCCAGATCCGCATCGTGGCCAGCGAAGGCTATATCGACTGCCTGATGGACGAGGTACTCACCGATTTCTGCGCGCGCTACCCGAAGCTCGACGTCACCGTCGATCTCCTGCCGGTCAGCACGTTGCTGCAGGAAGTCGCCGAAAGCCGCGCGCATATCGGCCTGGCCTACAACCCGCCGGCGCATCCGGATATCGAGTACGTCGCCACCGCGTCGCAGCCGGTGGTGGCGCTCGTCCATCCCGGGCACCCGCTCGCCGTACGCGGCCGCCCCGTCGCGGTACGCGAACTCGCCGGGTATCCGCTCGCGCTGATGCCGCCCGCGTTCGGTCTCGGACAGGCCGTGCAGATGCTTGCCTACGCGGAGAACATCCACCTCCACCCGACGCTCACCACCAACTCGCTCGCCGTGCTGCGCCACTTCGTGAAGCGCAACGACGGCGTCACGCTGCTCGCCGCCTTCGCGGCGTATCAGGAACTGGCGGCAGGCGAGCTCGTCGCCGTGCCCGTCGCGCATCCGTTGCTCGAGGCGGCCAACGCACGGCTGCTGGTCAAGGCGGGACGGACGCTCGGCGTCGCGGCCGATACGTTGCTGCGCGGCATCCTGCAGGAGATGAAGATGTTCTCGAACGCGGGCGCGCGCAGCGGCAAGACAACCGCGCGCGGCCGGGCGGGCAAACGTGCCGCCGCGCATCGCGGCGAGCCGTGACCGGCCGCACCGGCCGCG